>DASZRK010000018.1 GCA_035549195.1 bacterium | reverse complement strand
CTTCCTCCACCTCCGACACACCCACGAACACCTTCACACCGACAGCCACACCTACCCCGTCCGATACATTCACGCCCACGGACAGTCCTACTCGCACTTCCACCCCGACACCCACGGGCACGCCCAGTTCAACAGCGACGGATTCGATGACGGCGACGCCGTCCCTCACCGCTTCCCCTTCGGCTACGCCGACACCGACCCGGACCCCTTCTCGAACCCCTTCTGCTTCGCCCACCTGGACCCCCACGATCACACCTTCCCCAACATCGACACCCTCTTCCCCAAGCCCCACCCCCACCTCCCCATGCCCCGTCCTGGCCTGGCCGAACCCTTTCCATGTGGACCGGGGGCTCAATGACCCCTTGAAGGTCTCCTGTGTCCCGGATGGTGGCCAGGTCTGTTTCTATACCCTGTCCGGCGAGACCGTCCGGAAGGTGGCGCCCATCGGCCAATTGGCCCATTGGGACGGCCGGAACCTCCGGAACGTCCCCTGCTCCTCCGGGATCTATTACTACCTGGTCCTGGACCCGGGCGGAAAAGCGGTCCATGCGGGGAAATTGCTCCTTTTGAACGGCCAATAGGGTCTGTTATAAAAGCGGGGCCATGGCCCACCCGCTCCCCATCGACCCGCTCCTTCCTGAAGTCCTAGCCGCTTTGGAAAAAGGTCCATCCGCCGTTCTTGTCGCTGAACCCGGCGCCGGCAAGACCACCCGGGTGCCTCCCGCCCTCCTGAGCGCCCCTTTCACGGCGAACCAGGAGGTTTGGGTCCTCCAACCCCGCCGCATCGCCGCAAAACTGGCGGCCCTTCGGGTGGCCGAGGAATTGGGGGAAGAGGTGGGCGCGAAGGTCGGGTACCACTTCCGGTTCGAGAAACGGACCGGACCCTCGACCCGGCTGAAATTCCTCACGGATGGCATGCTCCTGCCTTTGGCCCAAAGCGACCCGTCCCTTTCCAGGGTCGCCTGCGTGGTGCTGGATGAATTCCATGAGCGAAGCCTGGCCCTCGATCTGGGACTGGGTTACCTCCGCCGGCTCCAAAAAACCTCCCGGCCCGATCTGCGGCTCCTGGTCATGAGCGCCACCCTGGACTCGGACTCCCTCGCCGCCTACCTGGACGGATGCCCGGTCCTCAAGAGCCCCGGACGCGTCTTTCCCGTCGAGATCCAGTACGAACCCTTCCTGACCGAAAAGAACCTGGACCAAAAGGTCCGCTCCGCCATCAGCCTTGTCCACGGACGGGGGGGCATGAAGATCGCTTTGGTTTTCCTCCCCGGGGTGGGCGAGATCCGGCGCTGCCAAAAGGCCTTGGCCCAGGGCCCCTGGGAGGTCCATGCCCTCTATGGCGACCTGCCGCTCGAGGAACAGCAACGGGTGCTAAAGCCCTCCAACGGACCCAAGGTCATCCTCTCGACCAACATCGCCGAGACTTCCTTGACGGTCCCCGGGGTCACCGCCGTGGTGGACGCCGGGCTGAACCGGCAAGCCCGTGTTTCTCCCTGGTCGGGCCTGGAAAGCCTGGTCACCGTCCCCGCCAGCCAGGCCTCGGCGGCGCAACGGGCCGGCCGCGCGGGCCGGTTGGAGGCGGGAACCTGCCTGCGGCTTTATTCCAAGTTCGATTTCGAGCACCGGGCCGCCTTTGATGTTCCCGAGATCCTCCGCAGTGACCTTTCCAAGGCCCTTCTGGACCTGAAACAGCTGGGAGTCCGGGACCCGGACGATTTCCCATGGTTCCAAAAACCGAACGCTCTTTCCCTTGAAAAGGCCCATGTCCTTCTGACCCTCCTGGGCGCCACGACCTTCGAAGGCGACCTGACCGAGCGGGGGCGGCGGATGGCCCGCAATCCATTGCCCCCCCGGCTGGCCGCTTTCCTACGGGAAGCGGAGGAATTGGCGCCCAACGACCGTTCCTTCCTCAATAAGGCCGCCCGGCTGGCCTCCCTCATCAGCGCTGAGGACAACGCCTCGGTCGACCTGTTGGAAGAATTGGAGAGATACGAGCCCGGTTTCGAGGGAAGACGCCTGATCGAACAATTGGAAGGATCGTTCACCCCGGCCCCGGGGACTTCGCCCAAAATGGCCCGGGACCAGCACCATGATCTCTTGGCCAAATCGCTCCTCGCCGCTTTTCCCGACCGGGTGGGGATGGTGCGGGAAAGCGAGGGTTCCAAGTCGAGGGACAAGGCCGGACGGACGCTCGAACTGGTCATGGCCGAAGGCGGGATGGTCACCGCTCCCGACGGGGCTTTGACCCGGGGGCATGGGCTTTTCGTCGTGGTCGAAGCCCAGGAGACCGAGCGCGGCGCCCGTGCCCTTTCCCTGGCGCCCATCCAGGCCGACTGGCTCCTGGACCTCTTTCCCGACCGGCTGAGCGAGGAGCGGGCCGTGACCTGGAACGCGAAGTCCTCCCGGGTGGAGGGTTTCCAGCGCCTGAAATATTCCCAGTTGATCCTGGAAGAAAAACCCCTAGGTTCCGGGAACCTCGGGCCTGAAGGCCGGGACCTTCTTCTCAAACAGGCCCTTTCCGCAGGCCCCCAAGCCTATTGCGACCCCGAAGCCCTCTCCGGGCTGATGCAGCGGACGGCTTTCGTGGGAGAAAGGACCGGAGGCCGCGATCTCCTTTCGGAGGCCAAGGTCACCGCCTGTTTAAAGGAACTTTGCGAAGGACGTGCCAGTTTCAAGGATCTCAAGGAAGCCGACCTTCCCTCCCTTTTGAGGTCCCAGTTGGACCCGAAAGACCAAGCCCTCCTGGAAAAGCTGGCGCCCGCCTCCGTCACCCTTCCCTCGGGTCGGCGGATGACGGTCCATTACGAAAAAGGCAAGGCCCCTTGGGGGGAATCCCGCATCCAGGATTTCTTCGGGATGAAAAAGGGACCCGCGGTGGGAGGAGGCGAGGTTCCCCTGGTCCTTCACTTGTTGTCACCGGCCCAACGACCCGTCCAGGTCACCTCCGACCTGGAGGGATTCTGGAAGAACCATTATCCCCAGGTCCGCAAGGAACTTTCCCGCCGCTATCCACGCCACAAATGGCCTGAAGATCCCGCCTGACCCCGACCCACACGGGAGGAGTCACGTCTTGGCAGTGCCCATTCCAGGGATGGATTCAAGGGAATGGGTGCGCCTGACCCCGACCCACACGGGAGGGGTCACGCCTTGGCAGTGCCCATTCCAGGGATGGATTCAAAGGAATGGGTGCGCCTGACCCCGAACCACATGGGAGGGGTCACGCCTTGACGGCACAGATCCCGCTCATGCGATCGAAGGAATGGGCACGTTGGATGGCTCGAACCCTCCCTCATGCTAACCGTTTACCTTCACCGAATGATTGCCCTACCTAGCGTTCCGACCGCTGAAAAAATGTCCCATTCCACTAAATGCTGCCACCCCCTTCCTTCCTCATTTTCCCGGTGGGTTAATGGAATTGCCGGAACTCAAAGGGGGAATCCATGAAAGAACGTTTTTGGGTGTGGCTGATTCTTCTCATCTGGGTCATCTCTACAGGCTCCATCCGGGCCAACGACGATTCCCGTGCCATCGGAAAATTGTCCCACGGTGTTCCGGGGAGCGCGAAAAGATCCGTTTCCATCTATTTGACCTTCAATGGGGACAAGGCCGATGGACTTCCCGGATTGATCTCCGGGAATGAAAGGCGTTTTTATGACAAGGTCTGGGATGGACTTTACCTTCAGGTGACCACCGAAACGGGTGAGAGCGGGATACGGGGTTACATGTTCACCTTTTCCAAGGATGAAGCGGACCAAAACACCCTGACGCCTTCCGAGCCCATGGACGTCCCCACCCTTCGGGAAGTGGCGGCGGTCGACTTCAGGACGGATGATAACTTTGCCCCGCGTCCTCTCCAACCAGGCCCTGGAAAACCCAAGGACCGGGGGGCCCTGCGGATCTTTTCCTATCCGGGCTTCGAAGGTGAGATCCGTGTCCTGGATTTCGACATCGGGGACGCCCAACTGGGCAAAAAACCCTATTTCAAGTCCCTTTCCTGTTTGGTCACCCTCCATGAAACAGGTGCCCGGAAATAGGACCATCCAACTCGAACCCAAATGAAGGAGGACCCATGAAAACAGCTCTCAAGCCTTCCACTGATCCATTGAACATCCTTTTGGTGGAGGACAACCCGGGCGACGCGTTCCTGATCCGCCAAATGCTCGAACATTGTCGCCGCTCCGTGCGGATCGGACTTTGCCAGGACGGGGCGGAAGCCATCTCCTACCTCCACCGGGAAAGTTTCTATGAGAACGCCCCTCGTCCCGATCTCATCCTTCTGGACCTGGACCTTCCCCGGGTGGACGGCTGGCAGGTATTGAACCAGGTCAAGGAGAACCTGCAGCTCCAGACCATACCCGTAGTCCTCTTGTCCGGTTCCATTTCGGACATGGACCTTCACCGGTCCTGTTTTTCGCTCGCCAATGATTTCATCCGGAAACCGGAGGATTGGGACCACCTGGATATCTTTTTGAAATATCTGGAATCCAAATGGATCGATCCATTCCCCGTCGGCGGTTGATTTCCCGAGGTAAAAAGTGATCGTCAATTCCCTTTTCGGGGAGGGTGACAGACCCTAAGATGGGCCCGCTGCATCAAACCTCAGGAGGCTTCCATGACGTCCTTATTCGGGCTGTTGGTCCTCATCGCGGACATCTACGGCATTGTCCAGATCATCCAGAGCAGGGCCGATGACATGAAAAAGGCCCTTTGGATCGTGCTCATCGTCCTTTTGCCGTTGCTGGGCGTCATCCTCTGGTACTTCATGGGTCCCAAGAAGAAGTAGAGGCCATGAAAAACCTCCTCATCCCCGGGCTCCTGCTGGCCATCACCCTTCCCCCGGCGGCCCAAGCCGCCAAACCCAAGCCGCCCAAGAGCGTCGTGAACAAGGCTTGGGCCTTCCGGCTGAACCTGCCCAAGGGATCCCATTGGAAGGAAACGGGGGAGGGTACCTTCGAATTGTCCCTCGCCCCATTCAAAGGCCAGGACTGGATCCAATCGGCCATCCTGGACCTGGAGGTCAGCAAGGTCACCGATGGGGATGCCGAAAACCCGGTGGACGCGGACCCGGACGCGGTCATCAGTAAGTTCGTGGCGGGCAACCTGGAATGGGAAAAATCCGTGGGAGGGAGCGCCGGGGCGGGACATACCATGATCACCGTCAGCTATACGGCCATGACCGTTTCCCACCAATACCACCTGGTCGGGATCCTATCGGCGACGAACCCCGAGCTGATGGAAGGCTCAAAAGTCCGGTCCTGGGACCCCGATAAGGCCGCCCAAAAGGTCTTCGACGGGATCTTGAACGGTTTCCGTTCGCTGGACCTGCCGTAACCCCCCAGAACAAAAAAGGGGAACCCCGATCGGGGTTCCCCTTCTCTCTCCCCAAAAACTTAAGGGTTGATGCAACCTTCGGCCTGGGACACCACCGAACGCAGGTGGCGCAGGGTGGGGCGGCCGGTCGTCATGTCCCGCGCGATCTCGTAACGGGGCACCCTTTCGTCCACCTTCCGGGACCAGGCGTCGATCCCTCCGTCCAGGGACTTCACGTTGGAAAAACCATGGCCCGCGAAATAGGCGGCCGCGTCCATGCTACGTTGGCCGGTGTGGCAGAGGAACACGATGGCGGTGTCCTTGGGCCAGCGATAGATCTGCTGGGCCAATTCCTCATCGATCAATTGGGAACCTTCGATATGGGCCATCTCCCATTCATGGGGGCTGCGCACGTCGATGAGCTTGGGGGCGTTGCCGTCCTTCAGGGCCTTGGAGACCTCCTCGGGGGAAACGCGCATCTTCTGGTCCAAACGGTCGGCTTCCAAGATGAAATCGAGCACCTCATTGATGTCGGAGATGTTGTGCTTGGCCACCACGTCCTCGAGGATCTCGGTGGGCTCGTAACCGCAGCTATGGCACCCGCCGATGTGGTATTGACGGAACAGGGCCCGCTGGGCGCTGGGATAGGCCTCCAGGACCTCCTGCATCGTGCTGCGTTTGTTGATCTTGAGCGTCTCGGACATGGGGCTTCTCCCTTGGGTGAAAATGACTTTCAATCTCGTCCATTCAACATAAAGCTGCCGACGTCCGATAGCAAGGGCCTATAACTTCCCGTGCTGGGCCAAAAAGGCCTTCACCGCCGCCAAAGGATTATCCAAGGGGGGAACCCCAATAATGGTGACATATTCGACCTTCTTTTGGGCCGTCATGAAGCCCCATCCGAAGGCCAATTGGGCCTGGGGATGCCCTTCCAGGCGGTAGATCTCGACCTTCCCCTTCCATAAAACCTTGCCCTCGGCCGCCACCTTGACGGGCTGGGTCTGGGCATAGACCGCCTTGCAGCCGGCCCGCCGCTCGATACCCTCTTTCAAGTTGTCCTTATATTCCCGGTAATCCATTCGGTCCTTCCTTCAAAAATCGGCGGTCAGGCTAACATACCGAAGACCGGAAACCCCCATGAAAAAAGGGGCGTTTCCCCCTCATTCCCGGCCCCTTTGGACGATGTCCGAAGGCTCCAGCCATTTCTTGGGATAGCCTTCCACGACGGTGCGGATCATGGCCCGTCCGATCTCCCGGGTGGTCACGATGGAGTTCGGCATGAGCTTCTTCAGCAGGGCGAAAAGGGGACCGAGGACGACCAACCCGGCCTTCAACCACTTGTTGCGGGGCACGATACCGTCCATGGGAACGATGGCGCCGGGACGGAACATATAAGCGCCCTTGAAGGGCAGGGACAGGAGGGCGTTCTCCGTGGCGCCCTTCACCCGGGCCCACATCATCCCGCCTTTTTCGGTGCTATCGGTCCCCACTCCGGACACATAGGTGAAGGTCATGCCCGGGTTCAACCGGGCCAGCAACCTCCCGGCCGCCAAGGTGTAATCGAAGGAGATGTGCCGGTAATCGGCCTCGCTCATGCCCGCCGACGAGACGCCCAAGCAAAAGAAACAAGCGTCATAACCGGTCATCGGCCCCTCCAGGGACGAATAATCGGCGAAGTCCTTGTGAACGACCTCTCGCAATTTGGCCGTTTGGGCCGA
The DNA here is from genome assembly GCA_035549195.1 of bacterium. Classification (NCBI taxonomy): domain Bacteria; species bacterium. The sequence continues at coordinate 61,405 of DASZRK010000018.1, read as the reverse complement.
AAGCCCCGCCCGCGTCAAGGGACCCCGGTCCAGGTTCCCACGCCCAATGGAAAGGATCGCGGTGACCCGGTCGTCCCGAAGGCATTCCAAGAGGACCCCTTGGCCCACCATCCCCGACCCGCCGAATAGAATGACCTTCATGCCGTCCTCCCGCCCTATGGGACCAGGTCCAATTTGGAATTCAGCTCGTCCCAGCGCTGGTAAAGCGAATCGACCTTGGCCTGTTCCTTTTCGACGTTCTTTTGGGCGTCGATGAGCTTCCCTGAGTCTCGCGCGATGGCCGGGTCTTCCAACGCCGCTTTGGCCTTGGCGAGAACCGCCTCGGCGCCTTGGACCGCCGCTTCCATTCCATCCAACTCCTTCTTTTCCTTGGAGGACAGGGACTTTTTGGCCGCAGCGGCGGGAACGGGTTGTGGTTTGGGAACTTCCTTGGCTTTCGGTTCCGGGCGGTTCTTTTGCTCTTCCCGGTAGGCTTCCCATTGGGCCAGGTCGGCGAAATAGTCCGCGCGGCCATGGCCGTCCAAGGCCAGGATGCGGTGACTGATGCGGTCCAAAAGATAACGGTCATGGGTCACCAGGACCAGGGCGCCGGGGAACTCCGCCAAGCTTTGCTCCAACACCTCCAGCGAGGGAATGTCCAGGTCGTTCGTCGGCTCGTCCAAAAGGAGCAGGTCGGCAGGCTTCAACATGAGGCGGGCGATGAGGACCCGCGATTGTTCCCCGCCCGAGAAGCGGCTTAAGGGGCGGTCCAACTGGTCCGCGTCGAAGAGGAAGCGGGTCGCCCAGCTGGCCACGTGGATGGGCCTTTCCTTATAGAAAACATAGTCACCCTTCTCGCAAAGGGCCTGGCGCAGGGTCTGCTTCATGTCCAGTTGATCGCGGTGCTGGTCGAAGGTCACCACCCGTAGCTTCTCAGCCTGTTTCAGGGTCCCCGAATCGGGCTGGGATTCCCCCGCCAGGATCTTGAGCAGGGTGCTCTTTCCGCTGCCGTTCTCGCCCAGAAGCCCCAATTTATCCCCGGGGGTCAGGAGCAGGTCCAAGGGTCCGAAAAGCTTGCGGCCACCGAAGCCCTTGGCGATATGAGAGGCCGCCACCAGCCGCTGGGTCTGCCGGTCGCTGCCCGTGAAGTCGATGTCCACGTTCTTGCCTTGGGCATTGCGGAATTTCAGGTCGTCCAATTCCCCCATCAGGTCCCCGGCCCGGTCGATGCGGGCCTGCTGCTTGGTCTGACGGGCCTTGGGGCCCCGGCGCAGCCATTCGATCTCGCGGCGCACCAGGTTGGCCACGGTGCTCTCCCGCTGGGACTGGCTGTTGAAGAGCTCTTCCCGTTTCTCCAGGAACTGGGTGTAGTTGCCGGGCGAGGAAAAATAACCTTCCGGATAGCGTTTGTTGAGCTCGATGACCCGGTTGGTGACCCGCTCCAGGAAGCGGCGGTCATGGGTGACGACAAGGAAGGCGAATTCCAGTTCTTCCAGGAAGGCCTCCAGCCAAAGGACGCCTTCCAGGTCCAAGTGGTTGGTGGGCTCGTCCAAGAGCAGCAATTCGGGTTCCCGCAGGACCTGGATGAGGATGGAAAGACGCTTTCGCCAGCCCCCCGAAAGGCTGGCCACCTTCTGATCGGGATCTTGGAAGCCGGCCCGTTCCAGGCCGCCGTCGACGCGGATATCGACCTCCCAATCCTCCAAACCCAGGTCCGAGAGGGCACGGGTCGCGGCCCGATGGACCGTCAGGTCCGGATCGGCCTGGGCCAGGGTATCCCTCTGGGGAAGATAGCCGACCTTCAAACCCCGGCGGGGGGAAAGGACGCCTTCATCGGCCTTTTCCTCGCCCGCCAGGATCTTGAGGAGAGTGGATTTTCCGGTGCCGTTGGGGCCGATCAACCCGGCGCGCTCCCCCTCAAAAAGCCCGAAGGACAGCTTCTCGAAAAGGGGCCGGGCCCCGAAGGTCTTGGATAGGTTCTGGCAGCTTAAAAGGATGCCCACGTTGTTTCCTTGGAGGGTTTTGGGAGAAAAAAGAAAGGCCGGAAGCTTTCGCCCCCGGCCCGGATGACTTCGACCGGCTTACTGTTCCAGGTAGCCTCGGAGCTCGCGGCTGCGGGAAGGGTGCCGCAGTTTGCGCAGGGCTTTCGCCTCGATCTGCCGGACGCGTTCGCGGGTGACCTTGTAGACGTTCCCGACCTCTTCCAAGGTCTGGGGATTGCCGTCATTGAGCCCGAAGCGCATGCGAAGGATCTCCGCTTCCCTCTCTTTGAGGGTGCTGAGGACCTTCTCGATCTTCTCCTGCAACAGGACGAAATTGGCGGCGTCGGCGGGCGAGGCCACTTCCTTGTCCTCGATGAAATCGCCCAAATGCGTGCTCTGGTCCTCGCCGATGGGCGTTTCCAAGGAGATGGGCGACTGGGCCACCTTGAGGATGGACCGCACCTTCTCCACCGGCATCTTGAGCTTTTTGGCCGTCTCGTCGGCCATAGGCTCCCGGCCCAGTTCCTGGGTCAGGTCGCGCGAGGTCTTCACGAACTTGTTGATGACCTCGTTCATGTGCACCGGGATACGGATGGTCCGGGCCTGGTCCGCGATGGCGCGGGTGATGGCCTGCCGGATCCACCAGGTGGCGTAGGTCGAGAACTTGTAGCCCCGGCGGTATTCGAATTTCTCGACCGCCTTCATCAGGCCGATGTTCCCCTCCTGGATCAGGTCGAGGAACAAAAGCCCGCGGTTGGAGTATTTCTTGGCGATGGAGATGACGAGACGGAGGTTGGCTTCCACCATTTCCATGGCGGCCGTATAGGCTTCCCGCTCCCCGACCCGGATGTTCTTCATCATGGCCTTGATCTGCAGGCGGCTGGCCATGGTCTCCTTCTCGATCTTCTTGATCTGGCGGCGTGCGTCGTCCCAGGTCTTGGCGGCCAAGTGGAGCTCTTCGCCCTTCACGTTGCTCTTCTTCTCCAAATGCTTCAATTTGGAGCTCATGTCCCCCGCCAAATAGGACGGAAGTTTGAGGTACTCGGTCGGGGGGAGCTTCATGCGGTTCTCCTGCTTATGCATGAGGTGCTCCTGCTCTTCCAGGTTCTCCCCTTGCTCCTTCAGGCGGTTCGTGAAACGTTCCCGCACCTTCTTCTGGAACTGGCAGTCCTTGACCAGCCAGATCAGGTCGATCAAGAGGCCGTCCAACTTGTCCGACAGCTCCTTCTTCTTCTCGGGCTTGAGGGACTTCAGGGCCACCTTGTGCTGCAGGTCCTTGACCTTCTTTTCCAGGGCCTTCAGTTTGGCGTGGTTCTTTTTGATCTTGGCGTAGATCTTCCCCTCCGGTACCCCGCCCGGGGCGTCGGCGTAAGGGGTCAGGTCGATGGTCTCCTGCAGGGTCTTCTTCTTGGTGAGGATGGCGGTAAAAAGGTCGTGGAGCTCCTGGAAACCCAGGGCCGAACCCAGGACCGCCTTGCCGACGGTGAATTCGCCCGCTTCCATGCGCTTGGCGATGGCGATCTCCTGCTCGCGCGTGAGCAGGGGGATGCGGCCCATCTGGTGCAGGTACATCTTGACCGGATCGTTCATCCGGGTCTCGGCCCCGGCACCCGCGACCGCCTTGGCGAAATCGTCCTCGTCGTCGTCCTCGTCATCCTTGGCGGAAGCTCCGGCGCCCTTGGGCCCGTCCGGGATGGTCTCCTCGCCCTCTTCCTGGTCGACGATCTTGATGTCGTTCTCGCCGAGCATGGAAAGGATCTGGTCGATCTCCTCCGATGAAACGACCTCGTTGGGCAGGATGTCGTTCACCTGTTTATGGGTGATGTAACCTTTCTCTTTCCCCACTTGCAGGATCTTATCGGCGTGTTCGCTCTTGGGTTTGGATGGCGATTTAGGAATGGCAGCACCTCAGATGTTTTTTTCGACCAAGGCTCAAAGATACCACGACGGGGACCGCCTTGGCGGAAGCTCCCCATCCTACAAGGAATCGGATTTTTGGGGGGTAAATTGAAGCCCCGCCACGAAAAAAGAACGGAATAGATCGGCCTAAAAGCCTTATGACAAGCCCTTTTCAGCGTCCTTATTTTTCCGACGTGTAAAAAAACAAAAGGGGTCGTTGACAAACCGCAGCTCCTCCGTTACTTTACCAAACAGTTAATTAACCTAGAGGTTAAATATGTCGACCGATCAACTCAGTGGGACCTTCGCCGCGCTCTCCGATCCGACCCGCCGGGCCATGCTGGCCCGCCTGGCGACCGGGGAAGCCTCGGTGCAGGAGTTGGCCAAACCCTTCCACATGAGCCTGCCCGCCATTTCCAAGCACCTGAAGGTGCTGGAGAAGAACGGCTTGATCATCCGCCGGAGCCAGGCCCAGAAACGCCTTTGCAAGCTCAAGACCGAGCCCATCAAGGACGCCGTGGATTGGCTGGAGCATCACCGCAAACTTTGGGAGGACCAGTTGGACCGTCTGGACGAATACCTGCAGGAACTGCAGAAAAAGGAGAAAGAGAATGCCCGCCACAAAAAATAAACCGAACGAGATCAACATCCTCCGGGTCTACGACGCCCCGGTGAAGATGGTCTGGGACGCCTGGACGACCGACCAGGTCGGCCACTGGTGGGGCCCCCGCGGCTTCACTATCACCACCCACAGCAAGGATATCCGCCCCGGAGGGATGTGGCATTACACCATGCACGGACCCGACGGCGTCGACTACGTCAACAAGACCCGGTATTTCGAGGTCGAGCCCTTCTCCAAGATGGTCTATGACCACGGCGGCAACGACGAGCAAAAGCCCCTGTTCCGGGTCACGGTCCTCTTCAAGGAATTGGACGGCAAGACCCACCTGGACATGACCATGGCCCTGCCCACGGCCGAAGCGGCCGCGGAAACCCGCAAGTTCATCAAGAAGGCGAACGGCGATTCCACCTGGGACCGGTTGGCCGAATACCTGGAGAAAGGGACCTCGCGCAAAGAGATCTTCGTCATCAACCGCTCTTTCCAGGCGCCCCTGGAGTTGATGTACGACCTTTGGACCCGCCCCGAACATGTCGCCCGGTGGGTTCCCCCGACCGGGTTCACGATGAAATTCATCGAGGTGGACATGCGGCCCGGCGGCAAGAGCTTCTATTCCATGACCGACGCCAGCGGCCAGCACACGATGTACGGCAAGACCCAGTACCTGGAGTTCACCAAACCGAACCGCATCGTCTATACCCAGCAATTCGCCGATGCGAAAGGCAACGTGGCCAAACACCCGATGGCCCCCACTTGGCCCGAGACCATGCGCACGACGGTGTTGCTCACGGCCGAGGGTCCCGAACAGACCCGGGTGACCGTTATCTGGGAGCCGGTCGATCCCTCGGCCGCGGAGACCGACACCTTCATCAAGGCCCGTTCCGGCATGCACGGCGGCTGGACCGGTTCCTTCGACAAATTGGACGAATACATTCCGGAACATCAAGGAGCGGCAAAATGAAAAAGGAACAAATGGTCGAGGTGACTTATTTCTTGCTGAGGGTGGTGGCCGGACTGCTCTTCCTCCAGGCGGGCGGGGTCAAGATCCTGGATTGGTTCGGGGGCGTCCCGGCTCAATTTGGGGGCCATCCTCACTTCCCCGCAGAGGTTTGGTTCGCCGGGATGCTGGAATTGATCGGCGGGACCTTGATCCTCTTGGGGCTTTTCACCCGCTGCGCGGCTTTCGTCGTTTCGGGCGAGATGGCGGTGGCCTATTTTCAGGCTCACTTCCCCCAAGGCTTTTGGCCGGTCCAGAATCACGGCGAAACGGCGGTGCTCTTTTGTTTCGTCTTCCTCTTCTTCGCCGCTTATGGAAGCGGAGCTTGGAGTTTAGACACCTTGATCGCCCGTAAACGGGGCCGGTAAAGCCCGTGCTTCATGCCTACTGGATCTTCTGGGAACAGGCCCTGGACCGTTTAGAGGCTTACTTAAATAGCTTTAAAAATAGAGGAGGAAATGGGCGATGGAACTGAGCAAAATGAAGGATAAGGTCATCGTGTTCAAAAGGACCTTCCAGGCCCCCCGGGCCCTGGTCTTTGAGGCCTTCACCAAACCCGAGCATGTGAAGAACTGGTGGCCGCCCAAGCCCTATACCATGCCGGTCTGCACCATGGACCTGAAGGTCGGCGGGGCCTGGCACTATGTCTTCCGCTCTCCCGAGGGCCAGGAACACCCTTGCGACGCCATCTACGAGGTCGTCGAACCGCCCGCCAAGCTGGTCATGACCCAGGCCGTCCCGATGCCGGACGGAAAACCCTTTTTCAAGATCCGCCAGACCATCACCTTCGAGGAAAAGGATGGAGCCACGGCCCTCACCTTTGAGGTGAGGATCCTGGAAGCCAACCCGGGCAGCGAGCCTTTCCTGGGCGGCATGGAACAAGGCACGAACATGACCCTGGACAACCTGGCCGAATACTTGGCCGGCAAGAAATAGCTACGCTTTCATCGCCCTTCTCCCTTGAGGGGAGAAGGCCGGGATGAGGGTGATGATGACCAGTTCAAGTCACCTCTCACCCTCCCCTAAGGGGCGGGGTCAAAGACAAGGAGAAATAAAATGCAAAAGATCACCAATTGCCTTTGGTTCGACAAGCAAGCCCTGGAGGCGGCCAAGTTCTACGTCTCCATCTTCAAGAGGGGATCCAAGATCCTGGATGTTTCCTATTACGGCAAGGAAGGCCGCGAGGTCCACGGCATGCCCGAAGGGACCGTCCTGGTCGCCGAATTCAGCCTAAGGGGCCAGCGTTTCACCGCCTTGAACGGCGGTCCCCTCTTCAAGTTCACCGAAGCCATCTCCCTCCAGGTCCATTGCAAGGACCAGAAGGAGATCGACCATTTCTGGAAAAAGCTCTCCCAGGGGGGCGATCCCAAGGCCCAAGCCTGCGGCTGGCTCAAGGACAAGTACGGCGTTTCCTGGCAGATCGTGCCGGCCGCCATGAAAAAATGGATGTCGGGCAAGGATCCGGTGCGCCGGGACCGGGTCATGAAGGCCTTCCTTCCCATGAAAAAACTCGATATCAAGACCATCCAAAGGGCTTACGAAGGCCGGTGACCCATTGTTTTCCGCCAGCCGTTCTTTTAGCATTCCCTGCCCCCTCACCGGGACAGGATCATTCCTCAAGGAGAGAGACTCATGTTCAAGAAGATACTGATCGCCTTGGCCGCGGTCATCGCCGTCATCCTCGTCGTCGCCGCTTTTCAACCGGCCGACTTCACCGTCGCCCGTTCCGCCACCATCGATGCTTCCCCCGCCAAGGTCTTTGCCCAGGTCAATGACCTGGGCAACTGGAACAACTGGGACCCCTGGGCCAAGATGGACCCGGCCATGAAGGTCACCTTCGAGGGCCCCGCCGCCGGCATCGGCGCTTCCTACGGTTGGGTGGGCAACAGCAAGGTGGGTGAGGGCAAACTCACCATCACCGGCAGCAAACCCGCCTCCGAAGTGGCCCTGCGCCTGGATTTCGAGAAGCCCATGAAGGATACCTGCAACGCCGACTTCACCTTCAAGCCCGAAGGCAAGGGGACCCAGGTGACCTGGACCATGACCGGTAAGAAAGCCTATCCGGCCAAGGTCATGTGCCTCTTCATGAGCATGGACAAGATGATCGGAGGCCAATTCGAGAAGGGCCTGGCCGACATGAAGACGGCCGCCGAGAACGCCAAAAAGTAGGCGCCACCCACCGGCCGGGCGCGGACCGCCCGGCCCCACCCCGAAGGAAACCCATGGCCCCCGCCGCCGTCGACCGCAAGAGATTGGTCCCTTGGATCAACTACCTCATCTTCTTCTGCGTGGTGAACGAGACGGTCTTCAACGTCTCCACTCCCCGCATTTCGGAGCAGTTCGGCCTCACCCCCGCCGGGGTCAGCTGGATGATGACCTCCTTCATGGTCTTTTTCGGGGTGGGCTCCCTCATCTATGGGAAGCTTTCCGACATTTACAGCCCGAAGGGCCTCATCTTCATCGGCACCGTTCTTTATAATTTCGGCTCCCTCCTCGGGTTCCTCTTGCGGGATTCCTACGGCTGGGTCCTGCTGGCGCGCGCCGTCCAGGGCATGGGGGCTTCCGCCATCCCCGCCCTGGTCTTCGTGGTGGTGGCCCGTTATTTCCACCCGGACGAAAGGGGCAGGGTCTTCGGCGGCATCACCTCCACGGTCTCTTTCGCCATCGGCGTGGGCCCGGTCCTGGGGGGCTTCGTGTCCGGGTCCCTTCATTGGTCCTACCTCTTCCTGGTCCCTTTTTTCACGCTTGTTTCCCTCCCCTTCTTCAACCGGGAACTGCCCTGGGAGGAACGGCGGGAAGGGGGCCTGGATATCCTGGGCGCGGTCCTGGTGGCCTGCACGGTGGGCACCTTGGTCGTCTTCCTGAACTTCAACCGTGGGACTTACCTCATCCTCTTCCTGGCCGCCCTTTCCCTGTCCCTTGGGCGGATGTTCACCGCCCGGTCCCCTTTCATCCCGCCGGATCTCTTCCGTAACGTCCGCTTCCGTAATGGGGTCGTGGTGGGGCTCGTCCTTTTCTCCATCGTCATGGGGATCTTCTTCCTGATCCCCTTGATGCTCCACCAGGTCCACGGGTTGGGCACGGCCCGGATCGGGCTCATCCTGTTCCCGGGCGCCATCAGTTCGGTCTTCTTCGGCCCCTATGCGGGGCGATTGGCCGACCGCCGCGGCAACCCCTTCGTGGTGGCCATCGGGCTCACCCTGGTCATCGCCAGCATGGGCCTGATGGCCCTCTTCCTGGGGTTTTCCCCCACCGTCATCGCGGGCTCGCTCCTCTTGACCAATGTTGGTTTCGCCTTTTTCCAAACCGCGCTGATCAACAGCGTCTCCCGGACGCTGGGGCCCCAAGAAACGGGCATCGGCATGGGCGTCTTCAACCTGGTGGCCATCATCTCGGGGGCCCTGGGAACGGCCCTGGTCGGAAAGGTCCTGGATGGCGGCTGGTTGGACCACCCTTTCCTTCCCACCCTTTCCCGTGGCCATGCCTACGGCAATCTCATGCTGATCTTCGCGTTGATCTCCATCGGAGGCTGGATCTTCTACCAATTCAGCTACGGGGAACAAAAGGGGACCCCTTCCGGCAACGGCGCTTCCTTGGATCCTTCCGGCGATTAGTTGCGGATTTCACCCGGTCCTGTTTCGGACTTGTTACAAATACCCGGCCCAAAGCGACAAAATTAGTTCATTTTGGCCCTTTCCATCCCGCCCTTCCGTCCGACCGATAAAAAGCGGGCCAAAAAATTGACCCGGCGCCAAATACCCCTACAATCCATAGGTCATTTCTTTGGAACCGGTCCCAAGATCCGCATATCCACTGGACCGATATCGGCGGGAACCCATGGACGATAATTTCGACCTGAACGACAACCTGGAGATAACGGATAAGTTCTTCGAGAAGGAAGGGACCGCGCTCCTGACGGTCCGAGGCGAGATCAACTCGGTCACCGTCCACGGGTTCGAGAAGAAGCTCCTGTCGGTCCTGGGCGAGGGCCGCCTCAAGGTGATCCTGGACCTCCGGGACGCCACCTACATCAGCAGTGCGGGCTGGGGCATCCTGGTCAGCCAGATCAAGAGGATCCGGGGCCTGCAAGGCGACCTGATCCTGACGGGAATGCGGGTGGAAGTGGAGGAGATCTTCAAGCTTTTGGATTTCCACCGGCTTTTCAAGGTATTCCCGGACCCCCAAGCGGCCCTTAAGAGCCTCTGATCCGTCCTTTCTCCACCCTAATGCCCAACTCCTTCCCTTCTGGTATAAGTAGGTCATGATCCGCCACGACCCACGCTCACGGACCTTCCAATTGGAGGGACAGGGTTTTTCCTACCTTCTGGGCGTTTCTCCCCGGAAGGACCTCCACCATCTCCATTGGGGCGTCCCGCTTTCCCCAAAGGCGAAAAGAGCCCTTCTTTCCGATTGGGAAAAAAGGGCCCTCGAGGACGAGCACCACATCAGCCGGGAGTTCCAACGTCGGGAATTCCCCGACTTCGGACACAACGACCTCCGGACCCCCGCCTTTCTCCTGGAACACACCGACGGCACCCGGGTCAGTGAGTTTCTTTACGATTCATTCAAGGTCCTTCCCGGAAAGCCCGATTTTGGGCCAGGCCCCGCCTCCCGGTCCAAGACCGGGGACCAGGCGCAGACCCTCAAGATCGTCCTGGTGGACCAGCTCCAAAAGCTGGAGTTGGACCTCTACTACACGTTCTACCCTTCCTACGGGCTCCTCGTCCGTCGGACCATCCTGCGGAACCAGGGCCGCAAACCGGTGGATATCCTGAAGCTCGCAAGCGCCTCCCTCGACCTTCCGCCCGGCCCCTGGAACCTGGTGCGCTTCCCCGGTAAATGGGCGGGGGAACGGCAAATGAAGGACGGTCCCCTCCAGGAAGGGACCGTCCGTCTGGAAAGCCGCCGGGGTATCTCCTCCCACGAGATGAACCCCTTCGCCATGGTCACCCGGGGCGAAACCTCCGAGGAAAAGGGGGAGGTCTTCGCCTTGGCGCCCGTCACTAGCGGCAATTGGCTGATCGAGGCGGAACTTTTCCGGGACCGATCTCTCCGGATGACCGTGGGCCTGAACGACTTCGGGTTCAAATGGCGCCTGGAGCCGGGCAAGGCCTTCGTGACGCCCGAATCCCTCCTGGCCTATTCCGGGGACGGCTTCTCCAACTTGAGCCTCCGGCTCCATCGTTTCGTCAAGGACCGGGTCCTGGGCGGCCACTGGCAAAAAAGACCCCGCCCCATGCTCATCAACAACTGGGAAGCCACCTACTTCAAGTTCGACCAGGAAAAACTGCTCAAGATCGCGAAGGCGGGCAAGGATGCCGGCCTGGAACTTTTCGTCCTGGATGACGGCTGGTTCGGGAAACGGAACGACGACACCACATCGCTGGGGGATTGGACCGTGGACCGCCGCAAATTGCCGGAAGGACTGGGGGGCCTTTCGGAGCGCATCCATGGGATGGGCCTGAAGTTCGGCCTCTGGATCGAACCCGAGATGGTCTCCCCCAAGAGCCTTCTCTACAAGAAGCATCCCGATTGGTGCCTGCACGCCCCCGGCCGGGTCCGTCGGGGCTCCCGCAGCCAGTTGGTGCTCGACATGGGAAGGCCCGAAGTGCGGGATCACCTGTTCAAGGTCCTCACGGCCGCCCTGGAGGAAGCCAAGGTCGATTACGTGAAATGGGACATGAACCGCTCCCTTTCCGAGGTCCACAGCGCGGCCCTCCCCCCCGACCGGCAAAGCGAGGTCTATTTCCGATATGTCATGGGGGTCTATGACCTGATGGACCGCCTTAACCGGCGTTTCCCCCGGGTGCTCTTCGAGGGATGCTCCGGGGGTGGAGCCCGCTTCGACCTAGGAGTGCTCAACTACCATCCCCAGATCTGGACCTCGGACAACACCGACGGCCTGGACCGCCTCAAGATCCAATACGCCACCTCCTTCGCCTACCCGCCGCTGGTCATGGGCGCCCATGTTTCCAGCGTCCCCAACCACTTCACCCATCGCTCCCTTCCCTTGAAATGGCGCGCCTTGGTCGCCATGTCGGGCAATTTCGGGGTGGAGGCGGACCTGACGAAATGGAGCAAGAAGGACCTGAAGGAATTGGCCGGTTATATTTCCCTCTACCGGGAGATCCGTCCCCTGGTCCAATTCGGGGACTTCTACCGGCTGGAGAGCCCTTTCGCCGGGCCCCGGGCCTCCTGGCTCTTCGTGAGCCCGGAGCGGTCCCAAGCCCTTCTTTTCATCTTCCAGACCGAACCTTGGAAGAGGGGAACGAAGGTTCCCCCGGTCCGCTTGCGGGGGCTGGCCCCTTTGCGGCACTACTCCATCGAAGGGGCCGGGAAGTTCAAGGGAGACCGGTTGATGGAGGTTGGTTTCCTGCCCGCCCCCTTCCGCTCGCCTTCCCAAAAATTCATCTGTGGGCTTTACCACCTGAAGGGATAGGCCATGGCCAAGCACTACAACCAGATCGCCGGGGGGAACCACGAACGCCTGGCCGCCCTTTCCGACGGCCTTTTCGCCATCGCCATGACGCTCTTGATCCTCGACCTGAAAGTTCCCGAAGGGACCCTATCGGGTGATGGAGAATTGGCGGGGATACTGCTCGCCCTTTTTCCCCGCTTCGTGACCTTCCTGATGAGCTTCCTGACCCTTGGCATCTTTTGGGTGGGCCAACAAACCCAGTTGAACCAATTGGTCCGGGCCGACCGGGACTTCACCTGGATCAACCTGGCCTTCCTGGCCCTGGTGGCGGTCGTCCCCTTCTCCACCGCCCTGCTCGCCTCCCATATCCACCTGCGATCGGCCCTCCTGTTCTATTGGCTGAACATCCTGCTGTTGGGGGTCGTGATCCTGGCCAGTTGGAGCTACGCCTGCCGGGCCAACCTGCTGGGGAGGAAGAGCACCGAAGGGGTCTACCATGCGGTACGGCGGCGGGTCCTGGTGGCCCAGGCCTACTACGCCTTCGGGGCCGCGCTCTGTGTTTTTGGGACCGCCTGGAGCATCGCCTTCATCGTGTTGGTCCAGTTGAACTACGCCTTCGCGCCGAAGTTCACGGCCAAATGGACGGCATAACGGCAAAGCTTCGGCCGCAAATTTACGCAAATGAGCGCGGATTCAAAAAGCCGACCCAGGCCCGAATGACTTTTATCTTCAGGTTTTAATTCGCGAAGATCCGCGCCAATTCCCGGCCATCTTGTTAGAAGATCTTCCCGCATTGAGGGCAGGACCAGCGGGCCCGGAACCAATGCTCGCCGCCAGGGGCGGCGTCGGGGAAGACCTCCAACCGGACGGAAACCGCGCAGGCCGGGCACTGGTTATCCTTGCCTAAGCTGAGGATCTGCCCGACCTTGACCGCATCGGCGCCCGAAGGATCGACCATCAGCTTGAAGGAGGTCTCGGAGGGCCCGACCTCGCTGGTCTGGACCAGGTTCTTCACCTTGCTGAGGATCTGGCGGGGAGTGTAGAAACCCTTGATGGTGTAGTCGTTGGCCCCCATATCCATGGCCTTCTTGATGTCCTTCTCGTCGCCCATGACCGAAAAAATGATGATGGGAATGGACCGGGTGGCCTCGTCCTCCCGGATGCGCTTCAGCACCTCGAAACCGTCCATCTTGGGAAGCCCCAGGTCCAGCAGGACCAGGTTGGGCTTGCGGTCCCGGATCATCTGCCAGCCCTTTTCCCCGTCCTCCGCTACCACCACTTCGTAACCCGCATCGGACAGGACATCCTCGTAGATGCGCCGGAAACCCGGTTGGTCCTCCACGATCAGGATCAAGTTCTGGCTGGTCATGTTCCCATCCCTTCCTGTCCCGTGGCCTTGGGGATCGTGACCCGGAAACAGCTTCCCTTTCCCAGCCGGGACGTGACGGTCACATCCCCTCCCTGGAGCTTCATGAAACGCTTGGCGATGAAGAGGCCCAGGCCGGCCCCGGCCCGGGAGGCTTCGGCGCCCAACACCCGGTTCTTGGTGAAGAGGCTCTCCAGTGTGGTGGGGGACATCCCGAGGCCCGTGTCCTCCACCTCCAAGGCGACCTCGGCGCCCTGGTCCAGGACGCGGACCGTGATCGAACCTTGATCGGTGAACTTCAAGGAATTGTTCATCAGATTCCGGAGGGTTTCAACGGTTTTGTCCTGGTCCGCGAGCACCCGGACGTCCAGGTCCAGCCCCTCCAGCACCAATTTCAAGCCCTTGCGCCGGATGGAGGTCTCGTAGTCCCGGATGGCCAGTTCCACCAAGCGTCGGGGCGGGACCTCCTTCGCGGTGATCGCGATGACGCCCCTTTCGATCTTCGAAACGCTCAGCAGATCGCAGATCATCCGGTAGTTCTCCAGCCCGATCTCCCGCATCTCCTCCAGGTAGCGCCGTTGCCGGGGCGCCAATTCGCCCGAGAGCCCGTCCAACATGTTCTCGATATAGCCGTTGATCTCGGCCACCGGCGTCTTCAGCTGGTGGGAAACGACCGAGATGAGGTTCTGTTTCATCTCATCCACCGTCTGGAGCTTGTGCACGAAGGTGTTGAAGGATTCCGCCACTTGCCCGATCTCGTCCCGGCCATCCACCTCCAGGCGCTCCGAAAGGTTCCCTTCGCCCATGGCGATGCCCTTCATCTTCTCGACCACCTGTTGGAGCGGCTCGGTCACCCGCCGTTGGAGCCGGTCGGCCACCAGGGCCGACAGAAGCAGGGAGACCACCAGAACGACGCCGGTCGCCATGGCGGTATTGAGGAGCCGGCTGTTCATCTCCTGCATGTCGGAGACCAGGTAGAGGGTCCCCAGCCGTTCGGGCCCGGCCAGGACATAGTGATAGAGCCAGGCCTTGTCCCGGTCCATCCAGATCCCTTCCCGCAAGGGTCTGGCCGGGACGGCGGGAGGCGTCCCGGTCTGCGGGAACCAGGCGACGACCCGGCCCCGGTTGTCGTAAAGGACCGCTTCCAGGATATGGGGGTTGTTGTGGAGCGTGCTGACCACCTCCTGCGCCGTCTTTTCGTCATTGAAGGTCAGGGCCGCCGTGCAGTTGTCCCCCACCAGGGTGGCGAGGTTCAAGAGCTGCTTTTCCAGGATGCCCGGGAAGGTCAGACGCTCGTTCAGGAGGATGAGACAGGAGGCCAGGGCCAGGGAAAGGGTGCTGGAGGCCACCGCGATGAGGAATATCTTCCGCTTGAGGGCCAGGTCCTTGAAGTTCCAGGCCATGGTTCAGTCGTCCCCGTAGGTCCGGCAGACCTGCAGGAGCCTGGCGCTGAACTGGAGTTGGGCGCCTTTGGCGGCCTTGGGATTGACATAGAGCCTTATCTTCTTGCCCTCCTGGTCGAAGGCCAGGATGCCCCCATAGAGGGGGAATTTTTCGATCTCGGATACGGTCAGGACGGGCGCCCGCCTGAGGATCTTGAGGATGATGGGCAAGCGATCTTTTTCGGACCCCGCCACGAACAGGACATGGCAGGCCCGAAGGTCATCCCCTTCCTCCGGGTCATATCCCCCGAATTTCTTGATGATCACGGTCCTTCCGTTGAAAAGGCGGCCGGAGGTCAGGCGGGAGAGCTTCTCCCCGAACGGGTCTTCCCCCAGTACCCCGATCACATAAGGGGATTTAGGGTCGGCGAAGGCACTTTCGGGCCAACCCACGAACTCAAGGAAATGGACCAAATAGGCCGCTTCCAGCTCATAAGGGTCCACCGCCCGGGAAGATTCCGCGCGGAGCCCCAAGGGCCCGGTCAGGAAAGCCAAAAGGAAGATAAGGATCAGGCTTTTTCGGGTCAAAACCGCTCCTAAAATTCGAGGCTCCAACGGGTGTAAAGGGAGGTCGCCACCTGGACGGGGTCCACGAAAGCCGAAGGAAGGGTCTCCTTGTAGCCCCCTTCCAGGTCCGTGGCGCCGATCTCGAAACGCATCCCCTCCGGGCTTTTCCAGGCCAATCCCAGGTCCCACCGGCAATAGGCCGGCACCACATGGGTATTGTCCAACAGGTCGTAGAGGGTGGTGGTGTCGGTGAAATAGAGCGCGCTGTTCAGTTCCCAGTCGGGCAAGGGATCGAAATAGACACGTCCATTGGCCAGGTGGTGGGGAGGGGGTGCGCCCGTTTCGATATTGGAGGCGGCCACCATGTTCTGGTCATAATCCTGGTAGGTGTAGGCCGCCATGAATTTCAAGGACTTCATCGGTTTCCATTCCCCCGCGAGCTCCAGGCCATAGATGGCGCCCTTACCGCCGTTCTGGGGCTGGACCACCGGCAAATAGGAACTATCGATCACTCCTCCGGCGGGGGAAGGGTAGGTGCCGTTGACCGGGACGAAGCGAAAAAGGTCGGTGTAGTCGTTGAAGAAGAGGGCCAGGTCCAGGGAGGTTTCTTTCGTAGGATTGGTCCGATAGCCGAATTCATAGGAGATCAAGTTCTCCACGTTCAGATCCTGGTTGGGGATGAAGGCGCCATAGGTGTTCACCGGGGGGGTCCCAGGCCCGATACCATCCGCCGGGATCCCGCCGAAATAGATCGTCAAGTTGGTCCCGACCTGCACCGGGATGCGGACCGCCTTGGATACCGCCACCCAAAGGCTGTTCTTGTCGTCCGGGGTGAAAAGGAGGCGTCCCGAAGGCTGCCATTCCCCGCCCGTGAAGGAATTGCTTTCCAGTTTCACCCCTCCGGTGAAGAAGAGCCGCCCTTCCAACAAGGTCAATCGGTCCTGGAGATAGCCTCCATAGATGTCCAAGGTCAGGTTGTCCGGTGAATAGAAAAAATAAAGGGGGTTCAGGAATTGGTCGGAATAGTTCCGGTAATTCCCCCCATAGGTGATCTCGTTCCAGGACCCTAGGAGGAACCGGTGCTGGAACTGGAGCTCGAACTGCCCCAGGTTCTCGACCCTCGGGTCGTTGGTGTAGGTGAGGTTGTGGTAATCGTAGGTGGCCAAGGTCTGCAGTTCGGAGCCATCGGAATAATCCCGGGTCCACCGCAACAAAAGATGGGCGTTCTGGTCGATCTCCGTATTGAGGTCGTTGATGTCCTGGAAGGTCGTGGGGTCGAACAAACTGTCGACCGCGGTCGTGAGCCGGGCGTAGTCGAAATGGCCCTTTTGGAATTCACTTTCCCATGTCACCTGATCGGTGGCGTTGCGCCAATCCAGACGTCCCCCCACGCGGAAATCGTACCAACTGTCGTTCCAAAAAGGGCCCAAGTCATCCTCATAGGGATCCACCTTGGGGTTGATGGAAGGGGCCTCGCTGGAGAATTGGCCATAGATCCGGTAATTGGTATTGGCGGCCAGCGCTCCTCCATAACGGATCAGGAGCCGACTGTCCATGATGCGAGGATCGGGCCGGGAGCCATAGAGGTCGAGGCCGGCCAAGGTGGAAAGATAGGTGCCCTGGGTGCTCTTGGAATCCTTGGTGATGATGTTCACGATCCCGTTGACCGCGTTGCAGCCCCAAAGGGTGCCGCCCGGACCCCGGATGACCTCGATGCGCTCGATGTCGGGCAGGAACAGGTCCAATTCGTTCCACTTCACCTTGCCGAAGGTGGGGTCATAGACGTTGCGGCCGTCCACCAGCACCAGCATCTTGTTGTTGTATTGGGAGTTGAACCCACGGGCGCTGATGGCCCACTCGTTGCCCGACTGCCGGGCCACTTGCACCCCCGGCACCATGGCGAGAAGATCGGGCAAGGTCCGGGCCGAACTGCGCCGGATGTCCTCGGCCGTGATGACATAGATCGCGGAGGTCGCGTCACGGAGGGATTCGGACTTCTTGGCCGAGGAGGTCACGGTAACGTCCAGGTCGGCCAATTTCTCCAGGCTCATTTGGGAAAGATCGGGAGCGGTGGTTCCCCCATCCGCGTCGTCGTCCTCGTTCACGGCGGTTTGGGAGGTGGGTTGTGCCTTTTTAGCCTGGGCAGGATGGGGAAAGGACCATCCAAGGGAGAGGATGAACGTGAAAAATAATGGACCTATTCCACCGGCGAAATAGGACTTGTTCATAGAAGACCTCCATACCCCGCTATTTTAACGCCCGGTTTTGCCGGATCCGTTCGGCTAACAATCATAACAAACGGAAAGACTTTCCGAGCCCCGGGGACAGCTTTTCAACATAAAGAAAAGCCTTTAAGTGGAGAAGGTCCGGCCTTTTGAAGGAAAAGCAGACGAATCAGATGATCAAATGAAGAGGGTCCCGGAGACCTGACCTTCCATCAGGCCGATCGTGTCGGAGGAATCGCTCATATTGACCGTCTGGCCCAGGCGCAGGCGCAGGTCCACCCGGCCGAAGACCTCCTGCAAACCAGCCCCCATGTCCAGGACCGTGTCCAAGGTCTCATAGGAAGCGCCATCGGAATGGTCGATCTCCCCGGTCAATCCCAACCGCAAGGCCCAGGTCGACGAGATCCACTTTTCCCCGCCGAAGGCGATCTGGGAACGGTCCAAGCCGCTCAAGGTCCGGATCCCTGTCCATTGAACGCCCACCAGATGGTCCCGGGGAGAGTCCAATCCCACCCCTAAGCGGGTCGCGAATTCCTCGTAGGGACCCGGGGCTGAATTCGCATCGGTGGTGGAGTCGCGAAAATAAGAAAGACCTCCGCCCAGCTTCAGGTCCTCGGTCTCGAGACCGGCCACGGTCCATTTGAAGTTCCAATCCACTCCCAGGTTCCCGGTCCGGAAAGGGGGAGCGGGCCCGGAAGTGGTAAGGGTTACGGGGGCGGTGGAGGTCTGCGTCATTTCCATCGAAGCATCCTCCTCATGGACGTCCAACATCATCTTCAGGATCCCCGGGACCTCCATCGTGGCCTCCCCTCCCCATTCCACGGAACCGCGGGTGGCCCAGACCTGGGTCACACCGATGGCGGGCGGCGACAGGGGTTCGATCCGGAAAGTCCTGGTCTCGGCCGGATCACCCAATGAGGTTCCCCAAAGGACCCCTACCCGGAACCGGGTCTGGTCGGCGGTGTAACGGTCCGGAAAGGTGGCGGCCACACCCAGCTTCAAACGGGTGGACCCTTGTGCGCTGGAACCGGCAAGCACTTGATCATCCGGATCATAGGAACCCAAGGCATAGGACTTGTCCGTTTGGATGCCGGCCAGTTCCATCCCCAAGCAGGCAAAGGGTGCCGCGTAGCTTCCCCGTAATATCCCCAGGTATCGCGTCAGGTCCTGGTCATCGGCCAGAAGATCGGGAGCGGAAAAACCTTGCCGGGAGAGGACTCCACCCGAGGCCTGGAAAGCCCAATGGGGGTCCGGGAAGACCATGACCCCTCCATAGGAAGGAATGGTCTCGAGGGCGTTGGGGAAACTGCTCAGGACCGTGGTCCTCTCCGAACCCCAAGGACCCTCCTGATCGCTGGAGGACCATTCCCCCGACAGGTCGAGCCGGTCCTTGGTGTTCAGGTAGAGGAGCCCGGCGGGATTACCGTCCAGGTAAAGGTTCAGGTCGGCGGTCTCGTCCTCGAGCAGGGTGCCCAATCCCCCCGTGGCGGCCACCCGGGTCTGGGAAGCGGAAAGAACCGGTGGAAAAAGAAGGAACGAAAAAAAGGCCGAAAGTAAGGCGAAAAACGGGTTCGATGGCTTCATGATCTTCCTGAAAAGCCGGGCTGATGGGACCGGGAAAGTATAGCACGGGGGATGTGGAGGCCCTTCCCGCCCATTTTTGTTCCGGGACCAAGGGCCTGGACGGATAATGGCCGGGCCGTTCCGATCCATGGCCGCGACCGGGCCTTCCGGCGCCTCTCATCTATATTCGGCCGACCTATACCCAAGGGGCCCTATGAACCTTGCCCTCCGCTCGCTGGAAGATCTCTTCGCTTCCCTGCCCCTTCCCCTCCTGGCGGTCTGGGGCCAATTGGCTTTCATCATCGGCTTCGCCCTGGCCTTGGCCGCCTTCGGCGGCTTCACCTTCCGTCCCGGGGGCCACTGGGGCCTGGGCCGGGAACACCAGGCCTGGGATACCAAGGCCCTTCTTTCCATCCCGCTGACCTTCCTGCTCATCGTCCTGACCGGTTATATCGGTTCCTTCATCGTGCTGGTGCCGGGCGCCCAGACCTTCGAGTCCTTGAAGGACCTGACGGTCTTCCTCTGTGTGGTCCTTTTCGGCTATCCCGCCCTCTTGACCGTCCCCTTTGCCTATGGGCTCTCCGACCTCATCGAAGGCGTGCCGCCCTCCTTCTTGATGGACTGGTTGCCGGGTTATTTCATCAATCCCACCTGTTTCTGGGTGGCCTACCAGCTTTTCGGCAAGGATCCCGATTTCCGCAAGGCCCGGACCTGGGGCCTTTATCTTCTCTTCCTGGCCTCTTTCATGGTCTTCGAACCCGTTCTTTGGGGCCACATCTGCGCCGGCAAATTCACCCCGGAGATCTCCTACCGCAACATCACCTCGGCCCTCGCCTTCACCACCTCCATCACCTGGCTGATCGCACCCTTCGCCATGTTGGCGGCCTTTCCGCTGGTCCGGAAACTGGGGATGTTCTGGGCCGATATCCCCGGCCATGTCCGGGAACGGCGACTCGGATCCCGGGAGTGGGCCTGGACCTCCGGGGGCGCTCCGATCGGGCAAGGCCCGCAAGGACTGCCCATAAGGCTGGTCGTGCTGGCGCCCTTCCTGTCCCTGATCCTGGTGATGGTCGGGGCCACCGCCTATGTCACCTTGAAGAGCGCCCGGGAGGACGCTTACAAGCTGGCAGGCCGGCTCCACGAAGAGATCTCCAAAGGGATCGACCTGAGCCTGGACGATTATTTGGACCATGTTCCCAAGGGCGACGACCCGGAACAGGGCATCGGGGAACTCCTCCGGAAACTGCCCGTGGCCAAGCACGGCATCGCCCTTGTCGTGGGCCGCGACGGAAGGATCGTTGCCTCCTCTTCCCCCGACCCCGATGGGGTCCAAACCCACGCCCTGGAAAGCCTCGATGCCGCCCACCAGGACCTGGGCGCCCTGCAGGACGGCGTTCTTTTCCATTTCGACCATGTCACCGAGAAACCCCTGGACCGGGTCACCTGGCTCGGAAGGGCCATTGCCTATCAGGACCGCCGGGGGGGCCACCGGGATTGGTTGTTGGTCACCTTGATGCCCGAGTCCTATTACCTGGCGGGGGTGGCGGAAGGCAATAGCCGCTCCGCCATGATCTCCGCCGTCGCCTTGCTTTCAGGCCTGGGCCTGGCCATTTTCCTGGGCACCTTGATGACCAGCGGGCTTCGGCGCCTTTCCCTGGCCACCCAGGCCCTGGCCCGGGGGGACCTGTCCCAACGGATGTCCGGGAGCCGCCTGGAGGAACTCAACGACCTGTCCGACTCCTTCAACCTCATGGCCGACCGCCTCTCCGAATCCATCGGGCAGCTCAGGGCGGAAGTGCGGACCCGCAAGGAACGCGAGGAGGAGTTGGAACTGGGCCGCAACCGCCTGGAGGTCGCCCTCAAGGCGGGGGACCTGGCCATCTGGGACTGGGACATCGTGGAGGACAAGCTCACCTGGGATGAGGCCATGTTCCGCCTCTACGATCTTCCGGCCGAGGGTTTCAAGGCGAACTTCCAGGCCTGGGCCCGCCTGGTGGACCCGGACGATTTCATCCGCGCCGATTCGGACCTGCGGGCGGCCATCCGCGGGGAAAGGCCCTTTAACACCGAGTTCCGGGTGCGTCTAAAGAGCGGCGCCCGTCGCACTATCCGCGGCATGGGACAGGTCCTGCGGGACGGGAACGGTGTCCCGCTCCGGATCGTGGGCATCAATTGGGACGCCACCCAGCGGCTGGCCTCCGAGGAGGCCCTGCGGCAAAGCGAGACCTTCCTGCGCCTGGCCCAGGAGGCCGCCCATGTGGGGAGCTGGGAATGGGACCTGGGCTCCGGGACCTTCAAATGGTCCGAGGAGTTGGCCCGCATCCATGGCATCAAGCTGTCCGAATTCGACGGGCGGGTCGAGACCCTGATGGCCTTCTGTCATCCCCAGGACCGGGACCGCCTGAGGGCCGCCATGGCCCGGGTCGCCCGGGAAGGCGACGACGCCGGCTTCGAGTGCCGCATCGTGCGCAAGGACGGGATCGAGCGCGACCTCTGGTTCCTCGGCCGCCCCCTGAAGGGCCCCGAGGGCGACACCCTCAAGGTCCTGGGCATCGCGTTGGACACCACCGAACGCAAATACCAGGACATCCTCATGGCGGAAGAAACGCGCCTTTTGGAGATGATCGCCTCCGGAAGTTCCATGCCCGAGGTCCTGGATGCCATGGTCCGCGGCATCGAGGCCATCTCCAAGGACATGACGGGCTCCATCCTCCTGCTCACGCCCGACGGGACCCGTTTCGAGCGCATCGCCGCCCCCAGTTTGCCGGAGGTCTATTGCCAAGCCATCCTGAAAGAGCCCATCGGCCCCCAGGCCGGCTCCTGCGGCACCGCCGTCCACCTTGGAAAACCGGTCATCACCCAGGACATCCAGACCGACCCGCTCTGGGAAAAATACAGGGATTGGGTGGAGCCCTTTGGCCTCCGGGCCTGTTGGTCCACCCCCATCCGGGACGCCCAAGGCAAGGTCCTCGGGACCTTCGCCATGTATTACAAGGAACCGCGCCTGCCCGGTCCGGAGGACCAGATGCTCATCCAGCGGGCCACTCACCTGGCCGGGGTGGCCATCGAGAAATGCAGGGTCCGGGCGGAAAATACCCAGCTCATGCACGACCTGGGTGAAAGGGTGAAGGAACTGACCTGCCTGAAAAGCGCCGCGGAGGTGCTCCGCGACGAGGAACTCACCAACGCCGATTGGATCCGGGAGGTCTGCCGCCTTCTCCCTCCCGCCTGGCAGTATCCGGAAGTGACCGAGGCCCGGATCCGCCTGGGGGACGTGGAATATGCCACCCCGGGCTTCCGGCGGTCGTCCTGGGTCCAGGAAAGCCGTTTCACCACCTCCCGGGGGAAGGAAGGCACCATCGAGGTGGCTTACCTCGAGCCAAGGCCGCCCGAGTCCGAAGGGCCCTTCCTCCGGGAAGAGCGTAACCTCATCGATTCCATCGCCGGGATGCTACGCATCTCCATCGACCGCCGGGAATCGGAGGGCGACCGCAGACGCCTGGAACAGCAGTTCCAACAGGCCCAGAAGATGGAGGCCGTGGGACACCTGGCGGGTGGCATCGCCCACGATTTCAACAACATGCTGTCGGCCATCATGGGATACGCCGACCTCCTGAAGGGCGAGATGGACCCCCAGGACCCGCGGCGCCACGACCTGGAACAGATCCTGACCATCTCCGAGAAGGCCGCCGGCTTGACCCGGCAATTGCTCACCTTCAGCCGCAAACAGGTGATCCAACCCGTGGTCCTGGACCTGAACCAGAGCGTGGAGAACGTGCTGAAGATGCTCAAGCGCGTCATCGGGGAGGACATCCACGTCTCCACGGACCTCTCGCCCGCCCCGGTCCATTGCAAGGCCGATCCCGGACAGATGGAACAAGCCATCCTCAACCTGGCCGTCAACGCCCGGGACGCCATGCCCAAGGGAGGGGGCCTTTATCTGTCCACCTCGAGGGTCCGGCTGGACGAGGACCATTGCCGCCTCTATCCGGGGGCGGTCCCCGGGGACCATGTACTGCTCACGGTCCGGGACACGGGGACCGGGATGACCCCCGAGGTACAAGCCCGGATTTTCGAGCCCTTCTTCACCACCAAGGAAGCGGGCAAGGGGACCGGCCTGGGAATGGCCATGGTCTATGGCATCGTCCAGCAGAGCGGCGGCCATATCGCCATCGACAGCATTCCGGGCCGCGGGACCTCTTTCCTGCTCTACTTCCCCGCGGCGGCCTCAAGCGCGGGTCCGGTCCGTGAAAAGGCTCCCGCCCCGGAGCCCGGGCATGCCCGGAACGAATTGATCCTTTTGGTGGAGGACGAGGAATCCCTGCGTCGCCTGGCCTCCCGGGCCCTGACGGACAACGGCTACCGGGTCCTGAGCGCCTCGTCGGGCCACGACGCCCTTCGGGTCCTGGACGAGCACGGCCCGTCCATCCAGCTCTTGGTCTCCGACGTGGTCATGCCGTCCCTCAGCGGTCCCGCTCTGGCCGAGATGGTCCGTGAACGCTTCCCGCACATGCCGGTGCTTTTCATCAGCGGCCACGCGGACCATGCCGTCTTCGAGCATGGGCTCCAGAAGGACAAATTCGACTTCCTGCCGAAACCCTATAAGGTCCAAGAGTTGTTGGTGAAGGTCCGGGAAGTCCTGGACACCCGGGAGAAACAACAGGGCGTCCCCTCTTCGACGGCCTAGCCTTTCAATGCGGTTTCCGGGCCGCCCGTTGCGGGAAAAGATGGATGGAGCCCAAGATGAAGGCCAAGAGGACACCCGAGGCCCCGTAACGGCTCAAGGCCAGCCCGCCATGGTCCAACGGCTTGTCCAGGAAATCCCCCAACACCGCTCCCAGGGGCCGGGTCAGGATGAAGGCGGCCCAAAAAAGGAAGGTCCGGGAGACCCGGGTCCGGAAGTACAGGATGGCCAGAAGGGCCAAAAGTCCCCCGAAGATCACCATGCCCCCGCCATAACCGAACTTTTCCGTGTCGGCTACCCAATCCCCCAGGGCCGTGCCCAGGGTCTGGGAGAACATGATGGTCGACCAATAGAACATCTCGGTCTTGGGACCCTTGACCGTTTCGATCGCCACTGATCCCATCGTGAAATACCAGGCGGCCAAGGACCCTAAAAGGAGGGCCAGCAGAAGTGAGGAACCTCCGGCATAGCCGATCCCCAACGACCGATCGGCGAAATCGGCCAAGGTGGTGCCCACGGTGGTCGTGGCGATGATCGTGGACCAATAGATCACGGGATGGAACTTCTTGGCCTGGATCTGGACCAGGACCGCTCCCGCGAAAATGACGGCAAAAATGGCCGTTCCGACCAGGTAGCCCAGGTTCATGGACATGGAGACCATGTCGCCTCCGGTCTCCCCCAGGGTGGTGGCGGCGATCTTGATGATCCAAAAGATCAGGATCACTTCGGGGACCTTGGAAGGGCTTGAAGATTGGCCGGACTTTTTCCTCATGAGGCTCCTTTAGGGCCGGTATGGAAGGCCCTATAATGGCCGAGATCCATCGGTTTTTGGGCCATAAACCGCCTCAAGAAAAGACCCGAACCGACGTTAGGAATGTCATGGAAAACATCAATAACCTGCCGCCCCAATTGACCCCGAGGGAATCGCAGAGCATCCCGGCCAAGCCCATCGAGGCCGCCGCCCAACAGACCAAGCAATTGGCCGAATTGGGGCAGGAAAAACCGGTCCAGATGCCCGACCTCGGGACCAAAGTCGACCTGAAGGTCTAAGAGGTCCCTAAAATAAAAAAAGGCCTGCCCGGCCTTTTTTTATCGGTCTCACCCCCTTTCGGCTTCGTCACTTTATTTTTCGATCCTCACCCCAAGACCGGCCATTTGATCATCCAAACGTATCCCTGGCCCTCTATTAGGAAGGCCTCGCATGATCCGTTGGTCTTGAAAGGATCCAAGCGAAGGCGGGGTTTCGGTCCGATGGAAGCAAGATAAGGAAAGGAACTCCGACAAGATTAGCAAAGGGATGGATGAAATTGACGGGTTCCCTCAAGTTAAGACCCCCAACTCTAAAAAAGAACCCGTCCCCGTGGAACGCGCTGTTATCTTATCGCCCATGAATTCCTATGACGTTCTCATCCTGGGCGGCGGGGCCGCGGGGCTCATGTGCGCCGCTGAGGCCGCGGGACGAGGCAAAAAGGTCCTCGTCCTGGAGCAGTCCCAAAAACCGGCCCCCAAGATCCTCGTTTCGGGGGGCGGCCGCTGCAATTTCACCAATATGTACGCCAAACCCGCCAACTACGTCTCGTCCAACCCCGCCTTCATCCATTACGCCATGGGTAAATTCACCCCCAAGCATTTCATCGACCTGGTCAAACACGCCGGGATCGCCTTTCATGAAAAGAAGGACGGCCAGCTCTTCTGCGACACCAGCGCCAAGGAGATCATCGACCTCCTCGTGGACCGGGCCCGGGAAAAGGGCGCCAAGATGCTGTTGGGCCAAAAGGTGGAGGACTTTAACCATCAAGAAGGCACCTTCACGATCCAGGCCAACGGAAAGACCTACACAGCCCCCAAACTGGTGGTCGCGACGGGGGGGCTTTCTTGGCCCCAACTGGGTTCGACCGATCTGGGATTCCGGATCGCCAAACGCTTCGAATTGAAGGTCCTGCCCCAATCCCCCGCCCTCTGCGGCCTGACCTTCGGCGAAAAGGATATGGAGCGGTTCAAGGACCTGTCGGGGGTCCATGGCCGGGCCTGGGCCTCCACCGGCAAATGGAAGATGGAGGAGGACTTCCTGATCACCCACAAGGGTTTGAGCGGGCCCCTCCTGCTCAACTGTTCCCTCCATTGGAACCCGGGACAGGAGGTCACCATCAACTGGATCCCCGAGATGTCCGCGGAAGAGACATTCCAGCAATTGAAGAAGGACAAGGTCGCTGGGGGACGTGGCGAATACCGCAAATGGTTCGAGGGGCGCCTCCCCCGCCGCCTGGCCGAGCGTATCGCCTGGAACGCCGGGGCCCGGGGCGCCTGGGCGGCCCTGCCCGATGACGTGCTTTTGACCCTGGCCAAGGACATCAACGCCCTCACCTTCATCCCCTCCGGGACCTTCGGTTACCGGATGGCGGAAGTGACGCGGGGCGGGGTGGATACCCGGGAGATCTCCCGGGAGACGATGGAAACAAAGAAGGTCCCCGGGCTTTACTTCATTGGAGAGGTCCTGGACGTGACCGGAATGTTAGGCGGCTTCAATTTCCAATGGGCCTGGGCGTCCGGATGGACTTGCGGCCAGGCGCTTTAGCGCCGGGTCTGTTCCGAGGCCTCAAGCCGAGGAACAAGGTTTGACGGTACGAACTGTATGAGACAGTTCGTGCCAGGCGCTTTAGGGCCTGGCCTTTTCTGTCATTGCGAGGAGTGACCCGCGAATAGCGGAGCGAAAACGACGCGGCAATCTCAGTTTGAAATAAGCCGTTTCCCAAGGAAGTTATTCTGGAACTGGGGTTGGTTCGTCATGAACGACCGCCTAATCGGTGGTCCACCCCTCGCAATGACAGCTTTATTTTCCATCGGGAAGTGGGATGAACATCAGCCCATCGTCAAGAAAAGCCTTCCGCTGGCCCTTTTTTCCGCATTTCACATTTTCGCAGTGATATTCCACCTTGTAGTTAGGCGTTCCCTTGGCCACTTCCCCCTTGATGATCTTCCGGGAAACCTCGTTCATTTCGCTTCCACATCCAAGGCAGACAGGCATTCAAAACCCCCAAGGTGATTTTTAGGCGTGGCAATCCGTCTCGGCCAGTCGGCGGTCCCTCGGGAATTGGCCCCATCCCTTCTGGGCGGCATATTGAAGCACCAGGGGAATGCGTTTCTCGAACATCCCCTTCCAACCTTTTCCCATCATCTTCTTGATGAGGATGCCCTTGAGGCTGTTCGGGATGCCCTCATGGAGCAGGGTCAAGCGGGTCCCCGGGCCCTCCTGCTTCAAGGTCCAGGTCATGATGAAAGGGTCCTTCCCTTCGTCGTTGCCGCACTGGCTCCACACGATCCTATGGGGCTTCTCGACCTCCAGGACCTCACAACGGGCCTTCCCATCCCAACCCATGACCGGTTTGGCATAAAAGTTGAACTTCTTCCCTTGGACCGGCTCGAACCCCTCGTTCTTCATGAGCCATTGTTCCAAAGCCTCTGGTCGCGTCAGGGCCTCCCACACGTTCTCAATGGAATAGGGATAATAGGCCTCAAGTTCGATCTTGCCCATGTTTCCTCCTCAAGTAGTCGCCCAAAGCCGCCATCTTGACCACCCAATAGGCCTTGTGGGAGGAGACCCAATCCTCCACTTCCTTCAGGGGCGTTGGCGTGAGCCGGTAAAGGCGCTGGCGCCCTTCCCGGCGCTCGCTCACCAACCCGGCTTTCTTCAGGACCGTCAGGTGTTGGGAAAGGGCGGGTGCGGTGGCGTGGAAATCCTTCGCCAATTCGGCTACCGGCAATTCCCCCTTTTCCAGTAGCTCCAGCAATTTGCGCCGGGTCGGGTGGGCGATGGCCTGGAAGACGTCTTCGTGGGCAGGTCGTCGGTTCATGGGAGAATATTATTAAGCGATAGCTTAACTGTCAATCGAAATAATTAAGCAAAAGATTAATCGTTTGAAGAAAGGCGGGGAACTTAAGGCGCGAACTTCTGGACCTGGTTAATGCCGTCGCTGACGTAGATCTTGCCGGAAGGATCCAACGCGAGGCCCAAGGGGCTCGAGATCCCGGTTTTGCTCCCCAAGAAGAACCCGGTGGGACTGAAGGACAATAAGTTGTTATTGGCATTGTCCACCACATAGACGTTCGTTCCGGCCGCGTTTACCGCCACCCCGTAAGGTTGGCTGAGGCTGAAACCCGATCCCGATGGGCCCCACTTCGTCAAAAAGGTCCCGGACGGGCTGATGGCCTGGACCCGGCTGTTCCCAGTATCCGCCACATAGATCGTGGTCCCCGAGCTATTGATGGCAATGCCCTGGGGATTGTTGAATTGTCCATCCCCTGCGCCGCTGGACCCCAAGGTCGCCAGGTAAACGCCCGTCGGGCTGTAAGCGTAGACCCCAACGGTCCCATCGGCCACATAAAGGGTGGTTCCCGCGGAGTTCAAGGCCATCCCAAAGGGATCATAGAGGGTCGAGAATTTGCCCAAATAGGTCCCGGTCCCGCTGAAATATTCGATCCGGTAGTTGTTCCCCCTGCATAGGACATAGATGGTCGTGCCCGCGCTGTTCGCTACGATCCCCGATGGGGTCTGCAGTTCTCCGTCGGCCGAACCCAAGGTCCCCCATTTGCCCAGGAAATTGCCCAAGTTATCGAAGAATTGGACCCGGTTGTTGGCTTGGTCCGCCACGAAGACCGTGGCCCCGGCGCCATCCGTGGAGATGCCATAGGGTTGGCAGAACTTCCCATCCGGCACCGCTCCAGCCGTTCCAAAATCCGTGATGTAATTCATGGCCCCGTCGAAGAGTTCGACCCGGTTGTTGCCTGAATCCGCGATGGCCACGGTGGTCCCAGCGCTGTTCACGGCGATCCCCTGCGGATAATTGACCTGACCGTTCCCGTTCCCCAAACTCCCCGCCGTTCCCAGGGAATTCCCCGTCGCCGGGTCGAACATCTTCACGTTGTCGAAATAGGGGTCGGTGACATAGAGGGTCGTTCCCGCGCTGTTCAAGGCGACCCCGGTGGGCCCCAAGAGGAAGGTGGGCCCTGGGGCTCCCACAATGCTGCCGATGGAGACTCCCGCCGAGTCGAAGATCATGATCCGCTGGTCGTCCCGGTCCGCCACGTAAATACTGGTCCCGGCTGAATTGATCTCGACCTGCTGCGGATGGGAGAGCTGGCCGGAACCGAAATTAAATAGGGAAACCCCGGCTGAGCTATAAGCGAAGATCTTGCTGTTGTCCGTATCGGTCAAATAAATGGTCGTTCCTGCCGAATTGGCCTTGATCCAATAACAGTACACAGTCGATGGCGTCGAAAAACTCGTCAGATAGGTCCCCGTCAGATCGAAGGAATTGATTTTCTGTCTCGTAAAGTCGTTCACAAAGATGGTCGTCCCCGAGGATGGCCGGGATAAACTTGTCGGATAGTAGAATTGACCGGGGCCGGAGCCATTCGAGCCCCATTTCCCCAGGAAACTCCCTGAGTTGGTGAAATATTGAACGCGGTAGTTATTGGTATCCATTGCGTAAAGGGTCGTTCCCGAGGAATTCCAAGTTACATCGTAAGGATAAGCCAACTGGCCGTCGCTGTTGCCGCTGGTGCAGCCGGTACCGCCCCATTGAAGGAGGAAGGTCGGATTGTCCAAGGTCGGGGTAGCGGTCACGGTGGGCGTGCTGGTGATGGTCGGGGTAGAGGTCTTGGTCGGGGTCTGGGTGATCGTGGGCGTTGGCGTAGCCGAAGGTGAATCGGTGGGTGAAGACGACGGTGTCGCCGTTGTCGAATTCGTGGGGGTAAGGGTGATGGTAGGGGTGGCCATGGGCGTGGGGCTGGACGTTGGCGTGGTCGACGGCGACGCCGTGGGCGAATCGGTCCCCGTATGGGTGGCACTGGAAGTGGCGGTGGAAGAGACCGTCAGGGTCGGGGTGGTGGAGGTGGTGGAACTCGGGGTCGCCGTAACGGTCGAGGTCGCGGGATTGTTCGGGGTGGTAGGGTTGCTGCTCCCGGGACACCCTTGGAGGAAGGACAAAAGAAGGACCGCCGGGATCGACCACAGGATGGCTCGGACCTTCATGATGGACCGCATGATTCCCCATTTCCAAGCTTTGGAATGGGCGGATTCTAACAGAAGCCCGGGATGATTCCTCCACCCAGGTCCAAAAGAACGGTCCTGCCTGGTACTACACTTTTAGTGTAGTACCTCCCGAAGGGCAAACGGTTAATGGGTGGATTTCAGGGCCTCAGGCGTGACAGCCGCCTTGACCAGCTTCCGATCCTTCGGGACATTTTCCCATCCTTCTGGGCGCATATTGAAGCACCAGGGGAATGCGTTCCTCGAACGTCCCCTTCCAACCTTTTCCCATCATCTTCTTGATGAGGATGCCCCCGAGACTGTTCGGGATGTCCTCAAAGATGGGATCGGCCGGACCTTGGATGGCTAGGGCTGGAACTTTTGGACGGTGTTGTTGGTGGCGTCGGTCACGTAGAGGTTCCCATTGGTATCGATCCCCAGGCCGCCTGGGCGCAGGAACTGACCCGCGGCCGTCCCATAGGTCCCCCATTGGTATTCATAGGTCCCCGAAACGCTGAATTCCTGGACCCGGCTGTTATAACCGTCGGCCACATAAAGGTTGCCACAACCGTCCAATCGCACGCCGAAGGGACCGTTGAATTGTCCGTTACCCGATCCCGTGCTTCCGATCGAATAGGAATAGGCGCCTGTCGAGGTGAAGACCGCGATCCGATCGTTCCCGTAATCATCCACATACACGCTCCCGGAGGAATCCACATCCAATGGTCCGGGTCCCGAAAGGAGCCCGCCTCCCATCTGGGACAGATAACTGCCGGCGGAAGTGAATTTTTGGATGGTGCCCAAGCCCGAATCGACGACATAAACGTTCCCGGAACCGTCCACCGCGATGCCGTCCGGCGTGTGGAATTGGCCGTTCGAGGACCCGTAAGTTCCCCATTGGGAAAGGTAGGTCCCCGAGCTGTTGAATTTTTGGACCCGGCTGTTCTGGTAATCGGTCACATAAATGTTCCCGGAGGCATCCGCTGCCACGCCCGTGGCGCCGTTGAATTGACCGTTCCCGGATCCCACCCCACCCCATTGGGACTGGTAGGTCCCGGAGGAATTGAAGACCTCGACGCGGGAATTCTGGAAATCGGCGACGTAGATCTTGCCCCCGGAACCGGAGACGACAGCGGCCGGGAAGGAAAATTGACCGTTCCCGGTCCCGTTGGAGCCCCAGGTCAGGATGTAAGGATGGGGGCCTGTGGAGCAATGGGTGACCGGCCCGGAACCAGAGCTGACGGGGGCCAGGGAATAATGGGTCGTGCAAGCCCAAGGCCAAATCACAAGGATGGGCAGGAGCCATAGGAACGGCTTTCTCTCCACGGCACCCTCCCGGCCCAAAAA
Source organism: bacterium (assembly GCA_035549195.1). Taxonomy (NCBI): domain Bacteria; species bacterium. The sequence continues at coordinate 30,349 of DASZRK010000018.1, read as the reverse complement.
TTCAGTGGCGTCGGCCGATTATAACAACAGAAAAGGATATCCACCCGACCCTCATCTTCACCGCACCTGTGTCAGGTAAAGCGGCGCGCCATCGGGATCGAAGAAAAAAGCCAGGATATTGACCTCGTTCTCCTGGAAATGGAACCGCACCCCCTTGGCTTCCATCTCCTTGGCGGCGGCCCGGATGTCCTTCACCTCGAAGCCGATGGTGAGGTTATGGGGCTGCTGTGCGTGGGCCGCACCTGGTTTGTGCCCAGCCGAGGCGCCGGAGCTTGCGACGGCGCCACCATGAGGATGGGCAACCGCCCCCCAGCCCATCTTGGCGGCCAGCTCGGGTGAAGAGTCCATCTTCTTGGGATGCAACCCGATGGTGATGCCCTTCGTGACCATCTCGGCCCAGTTATCCCCGAAACGCAGGTCCTCCACGAGCCCCAACACGTTGGTGTAGAAGTCGATGGACCGATCCAGATCGTCGACCATCAGGGTGGCGTAGGCTTTCTTGATCTCAGGCATCCCTCAACTCCCTTTCATCGGAAGGCCCCGAGGATATCGTCCTCGAAAAGCTGCTCTTCCTTGGTGTAAATGGTGTCATCCGGACTGTCCGCGGTCACCACGCAGACCAGGTCGGCTTCCGGCGACACGAAAATGGCCTGGCCCTTGTAGCCATTGGCGAAAAAGACCTGGACCGTCTTTTCTTGATAGCCCATATCCTTGAGATGCCAGAGATAACCGTAACTATGGTGGAAGGAAGTCCCCTTGGCCGCATGGAGGCTCGTGGCGTCCTTCACCCAGGCCTCGGAAACGACACGCTTCCCTTTCCACATCCCTTGGTTCAAGTAGAGCTGTCCCAGTTTTCCCATGTCCCGCGCTTTCCAGGCCAACCCGTAATCCACCCGGTTCACACCCGAAGGCCCGGTCACCCAATCGCCTTCGGCGATCCCCAAGGGGTCCAACAGGTTCTTCTTGGCGTATGTGGGAAAAGCCAGGCCGCTTTTTTCGGCGATAAAATTGGAGAGCAGGGACAGGCAACAGCCGTTGTAGGTCCAGACCTTCCCCGGATCATGGGCCATGGGCAGGGCGAAGATGAAGCCCAACCAATCCTTCGATCGCCCCATTTGGGACCCGCAATTGGCGTCCCCCACTCCGACGTCGTCGCAATCCAGCCCCGAGGTCATGGAAAGCATGTTCCCGACGGTGATGTCCGCCTTGCGCGCGTCCCATCCGGCCTTGCCCCGTTCGTCGGGATAGAGGTCATAGAGCTTTTGGTCCACGCTCAAAAGTCCCTGGTCTTGGGCGATGCCGAAGACGGTGGAAAAGACCGACTTGGTGCAGGAAAAGAGGGGATGATCGGTCCTGGCATCGGCCCCGTTGAAATATTCCTCCAGCAACAATTTCCCGTGCCGGAAGACCAGCAGGCTTCGCATACCGGATAGCTGGTTCAGGTCGATGCTATTCACGGCATGGGTGATCTTTCGAAGATCGCCCCCTTCATGGCGCAGGTCCCCCACCGGCCAGCCATCGTGGAGGTCCGGGGGGATCCGGTAATGGAACGGGACCGGGGTATCGGTGGGGATGGGTGTCGGCGCGACCAAGGGGGGAGGCGGGATGTCCTCATCGGCCAAGGCTCCCGGCGGAGCGGACAAAAGCGGCAGGACGAATAGGGATAAAAGGATCCTTCTTTTCATGGGTCCAAGAATAACCGATGCCGCAGAAAAGGCCCCTGGGAAAAATGGACCCAAACACCCCTTTACCCGGACGCCAGGTTGCGCTCCAATGACCGGGAAAATCCAAGGAGCGCCCCATGAAAAAGCTGGCCCTTATCCTTTGCCTGGTCTCCCTCGCCGGATGTTCCACCTTGAAGGACTTCGCCAAGGCCCTCACCCTTTCCAAGTGCGAATATCGCCTCGTCTCGGTCTCGGACGTGGCCATCGCCGGCATCGGCCTGCAAGGCAAGACCAGCCTTTCCCAGTTCGATGCCATGACCCTGTTCAAGCTCCAAAGGGCGCTCAGTTCGGGGGCCCTTTCCCTCACCTTCACCCTGAACCTGGAAGGCCGGAATCCCAACGATTCCCCCGCCGCCATGGGACATTTCGCCTGGATCCTGGAGATCGACGGTTCCGAACTGACCCGGGGTGATTTCGCGAGGAGCATCCAGATCCCCGCCCAAGGGGGCGTGGCGCCCATTCCTTTGGCCGTCTCCCTGGACCTCAACAGGGTCCTGACGGGCAAGACCTTGGACTCGATGTTGAACTTGGCCTTGAATGTCGCCGGCGAGGGCACCCATCCCACCCACGTCTCACTCAAGCTCAAACCCTCGGTCCAGGTGTCGGGCCACGACCTCGACTACCCGGATTACATCACCCTCTCCCAGGATTTTGGCGAAAGGTGATCATCCCTCGCCCCCCTTGTCGAAGTCCTCGTAGCCCAAAAACTGTCCGGTTTCACCCTCCTATCCCCGCTCCCCCTTCCCCGATCCTTCCGAGACGGTAAAAACACCGTCAAGACATACCTTTTCCACGTTTGTGGACGCTTGAAGGTTCAAAAATCCCTAATATTTCTCCATGCCCGTATATAAACACCGTATCTCAAAGAACCTGCGGCGGATGATCCGGCAAAGCGGCTTTAGTGCCGAAAAAGTGGCATTTGGATCGGGGGTTTCCAAGTCGGCCCTTTCCAACTATATGAGCGGGAAACGCATCCCCAGCATCCACGCGCTGGAACTGATCGCCGAACATTTGAAGCGCGATTTCATGGATTTCTTCAAATAGGAGAGGCGCATGGCCCCCTACCGCGGAGAGACAATGCACGTCACGGATTTCTTGACCAATTTCGAGCATTTGGCCAAGGAAAAGGTCCAGGAAATGAAACTTGCGGCCGAAAAAAAGCTGCGGGAATGCCTTCGTGAGGAGGTCTTCCGGTCCGTCCGCTACGAGGACCTCTTGAAGAGCGGGGTCCGTTGCCAGTGGATCCAGTACCTGGGCGGCATCAAGGAAGACCGGCTCACGGAACAGGAATTCAACATCGGCATGACGGTCTTCGAGATCCTCTATAAGTGACGCTTCGCTTCGGGATAATAACGCCGGTCATGGACGCAAAGAATTCGCCCGCCTGAGATCCACTTTTCATTTTCCATCAGCAAAAACCGCTTCAGGCCATTCTTTCGAATGAGTTCCAGGTTCTCGATCTCGCTCATTCCGAACTTCGACCGATAACGGGCATCCAGCTTCCTCAGGCTTTCGCAGGGAAAGTCCTTACAAGCACAACAAAATCGACCGTGACGTTTCGGGCAAGACCGCATGGGGCACCGGGCCCGGGTCTTGGGCGCGTCCGGTCCTAACCGGCGGCATCCCGGGCAGGGGTTCGCGGCTCGCAAATGGGCCCGGCATAAACCACAATTCATCCCACAGGGGGCTATCAGCCATGGATCGAACCCGGAACCTTTTGTGTCCATGAAGACAGTCCAACACCCAAAAACCTATCGTTCCATGACAAGGCTCACAACCCGGACCAGAAGATGGGGAATGGAGATGATCGAGGCCTGGGGATCCACGGGTTGAAAAACCATCCGGGGTTATCCAACTTCCTTATCGTTCAGGAAGGTCCCCAGGGCGTCGATCTTAAGAAGCTTATAGATGCTCTTTTTGAGTTCCTTCAAGGGCGCGGGCTTGTTGAAGAAGGTGATGGTGTCGTAGCCCTTGGCGGCGAAATCGTCCACCAGCCCCGAATAGGCCCCGGACACCACCAGGGCCGGAAGGGCGGGATATTTCTCCCGAAGGATGGCGAAAAGGTCCATCTCATCCATACCCGGCATATGAAGGTCCAGGACCAGCAGGTCCACCTTCTGCTTTTCCAACCGTTCCAGCACCTGGCCGGCGCTTTCGCAAAGGATGACCTTGAACCCGTCCGGGACAAAGGATTTTTCGTAGATCTTGCGGATCGGGGCCTCGTCATCGGCGAAAAGGAGGGTGAGTTCGGAGGGTTTCATGGGTCCTATCAGGATCGGGATCGAAAGCCTGCGATCAGTTTACACCAGGCCCATGAAGCCGTGGGCCGATGACAAAATAAGGGATCCCTTCATCCCCATGTTAAATCCACCGAAAAACCGTTCTTCATCATGATTTCGGCCATCCAAAAAGACCGGCGGAAGCTTAACGTAGTCCAGGAAACCATGAAAAGCCAAAAGGAGCCCGCCATGTCCATGACCAAGGAAGAAAAACTGGAACTGAAGATCGGGAAGGCCAAGGAAGCGGCTCCCGCCGGGCCTCAGTTGGACCCCATGGATGAAAAGTTGGAAGCGGAGATCGAAAGGGCCGCCGACCTCAAGGCCCATGGCATCAAGGTCGTCTGCCGCGGCGGGTGGGTCACCTTGATCGGTCAGGTCAAGGACCCGGGATCCAAAAAAGCCCTCGGGGCCGAAGCCTCCAAGGTCCCGGGCGTGAAGGGCGTCACCAACCGCATCCACATCCGCAAGGACTGACCCAGCCGGGCCCGACGCCCGTTCCATCCAGGGTCTGGTGGAACCGCTCATGGCTGATCCGGATGGTCGGCGCGCGCGGGACCAAGAGCCCCAGGCCCATGTAGGCGGTGGAAGGACCCGGTGGCGAAGAGCAGGCGGCTCCCCACGAAGGGCGCGGCGGAATAGAAGCGGGCCAATAGGACGTCGACCTTCCCGGGCGTTATTACCTTGTCGCCGGCCTCCCGAAGCCCCGCAAAAAGGCCGTCATTCCCATCCCCTCGCGCAAGGCCATTCCCCATGACCCTCCTCATAGAGGGCCCGCCCCTCTTCCCCTACCTTAAAGACAAGGGTTCCACCTTGAAGGGAGGGCTCCATGAACGACCGCAAAGGCACCATCGGCATCATCGGCGCGGGGGTGACCGGGTTGGCCGCCGGCTGTTACGCCCGCATGAACGGCTATGACACCACGATCTTCGAATCGCACCATATCCCCGGAGGGCTCTGCACTTCCTGGAAGAAAGGCGACGACTACACCATCGACGGCTGCATCGAGTGGCTGGTAGGGGTCGCCCCCTACGGACCCTTGCACCAGGGATGGCTGGAACTGGGCGCCCTCCAGGGCAAGCGGATCGTCCACCCGGAAGTCTTCATGACCTACGAGGCCGAAGGGAAGGCCCTCCATCTCTACAGCGACGTGGACCGCCTGGAGAAGCACCTATTGGGTTTCTCGCCCCAGGACGCCAAACCCATCCACCGGCTGACCGACGCCATCCGGCTCTTCGCGCGCCTGGACAAGTGGAATTTCCATTGGGATGACCTTCCCCTGGCCCCCGTCTATTTGGAAAAGGCCGTCTGGGCCCTCCGCACCAACTTCCGCCGTTTTTCCCTGCAGTTCAAGGACCCCTTCCTGAGGAACTTCTTCGGAACGGTCTTCGGCATGCCCGAGATGTCCATCCTCATGCTCATTACACCGCTCGGCTGGCACCACAACAAGAACGGCGGTTATCCCATCGGCGGATCCCTGGAATTCGCCAAGTCCATCGAAGCCCGCTATCGGGGATTGGGCGGGAAGGTCCAATACGAGGCCAAGGTGGAGAAGATCCTGGAGATGAACGGGAAGGTCTTCGGACTGGAGCTGGCCGATGGGACGGAACATTACTTCGACCGCATCCTGGCCGCGGGCGACGGGCACATGACCTTCGAGCGCCTGCTGGAGAACCGCCACAACGACGAGGAGCTCTACCAGCGTTTCAAAAACCTCAAGCCTTTCAACCCCATCGTGGTCTGTTCCTACGGGGTAAGGCGCGACATGTCCCACGAACCCCACGGGCTCCTCCTTCCCCTCGATCCCCCGCTCGAGGTCGCGGGAAAGCCCCAGAAGTACCTCTATGTCCGGCACTATGCCCACGACCCGACCTTGGCGCCCAGAGGCCGCACCATCGTGAAGGTGAGCTTCCAGACCGACTACGGTTACTGGAAAGCCCTTCATGCCGACCCGGCGAGATACGAGGCCGAGAAACACGGGCTTTCCCGGAAGGTGCTGGCCCTTTTGGACAAGCGGTTCCTGGGGATCACCAGCCAGGTGGAAGTGACCGACGTGGCCACCCCCACCACCTTCGAGCGTTACACCCATAACTGGCGGGGCTCTATCGAGGGTTGGCTTCCGGACCTGAAGAGCTTCCTCAAGCCCTTGCCCAAGACCTTGAAGGGCTTGCGGGGACTCTACTTCGCGGGCCAATGGGTCCAGCCCGGCGGGGGCCTTCCCACCTGCCTGATGACCGGCAAGGACATCATCAAAAGGATCTGCAGGGAAGATGGGAAGGCCTTTACCACAAACCTGCCTCCCGAAGGCCCCGCCCAGGGCGGACCGCTCCCGGACCCGGTCGGGGAGAAGGATCCCACTTACAGCGAAGAGCTCTTCGCCCACAAGGATTGATCAGGAGCGCACCATGGAGACCCACAGTCTTACCCCGCTCGACAAATTCCTCCCCGATTGGCGCCTGCGCCAAGTGGACCGCATCGATGTGACCACGCCGGCCGACCAGGCTTGGGCCGCCGCGCGAGAGCTCGATCTTTACCGACTCGGTTTCGTGAAAGGCCTCTTTTGGCTGCGGACGGTCCCGGACCGCCTCCTCGGCCGGGGCCCCAAGATGCCGCCTCAAATGACCATCGACGACATCTTCAGGATCCCGGAGCCGGGTTTCCGGTTGCTCGAGGAACAAAAGGGCCGGGAGGTCGCCCTGGGCGCCATCGGTAAAGTATGGAAGTTGAAGATCCCCTTCCTGGAGGTCCCCGCCTGGGAATGGCGGCGTTTCCACGACCCCGGTTTCACCAAGGTGGCCTGGAGCCTTTCGGTCGATCCCCTTCCCGGGGGCGGCTCCACCCTCAAGACCGATGTACGCGTCACGGCCACCGACGAGGTCTCCTGGCGGAAGTTCCGGGCCTATTGGTCGCTCATCGGCCCCTTCTCCCACGCCATCCGGCGGGTCCTCCTCGCCCATTTCAAGAAGGCGCTGGGGGAACGACCGGCCCCCGACCCCGAATCCCTCGCCCTTTTCGGCGACGACCTGATCCCCCGCCCCAAGGCCCAGCTCACCCTGAGCCGCCTCATCGAGGCCCCGGCCTACCGGGTCTGGCCTTGGCTGGCGCAGATGGGCTGCCGCCGGGGCGGCTGGTACAGCTACGACCGGCTGGACAACGGCGGCGTTCCCAGCGCCCTCTATGTCCACCCGGAACTCCAAAGGATCCAGGTCGGCGACCTCTTCCCCGCCACCCCGAAGGACACCGGCGGCTTCGCGGTGCTCCGGATGGAAATGGGCAGGGGCCTGGTCCTCGGGTCCCCTGAATTGCTCCCACCGGAACTCCGGAAAGGGGCCTGGGGTCTTCCCTACCGCTCCACCTGGCAGTTCGACCTGGTCCCCCACGGCCGGGACGCCTGCCGGCTCTATGTGCGGGTCCGGGGGGAATTCGAGCCGGGACTCAAAATGTCCCTGGGGGGGCCGATCATCCTGCTCGTCCACCGCTTCATGGAATCCGAGCAACTGAAGAACCTGAAATCGCGTTGTGAAGCGGCCTCTCTCGGCGTTGCCTAGGTAAGACCCTATGACCTTCCAGGATTTGGCCGGGAACCCCCGCCGCGGAAAGATCGGCTTCCTGTCCATGCTGTCCGTGGGTTTGGGCTACTCTCTGGTCGCCCATTTCCTGGACCTGCTCCACGCCCCTCCCGTTCCTCCGCCATTCCTCGCCATCCCGGCCGACCGTTATTTCCATTGGGCCGCCTGGTTCTACGCTCCCGGGATGCTCCTGGGCTGGATCCTGGCCTCGGCCGTGATACAGATCTTCTCCAGGCTCCTAGGGGGCCAAGGAAAATTCGAGGATACCCTGGCATTGACGGGCTGGGCCTCCGCCTTGGGGACCCTGGCGACCCTTCTCCCGGACCTGGTCCTGACCTTGGTCCAGGTCGCCGGCTGGATGGATTACGGTCATTGGCGGGGATCGGTCGACCACGGGGGCCCCTGGTTCTATATCGTCTGGGCCTACCTGTTGCTTTACCTCGGCCTTTTCCTTGTTTTCTATCCCCAGGTCGTGTGGACCGTTCACCGCCTCTCCGGGAGAAGGGCCGTGGGGGCCGGCTGGACCGGCTTCCTGGTCTACCAGGGTTTTCTCATGCTATTCGCCAGGTAAGGAGCGGACCATGAATGAAAGATCGAAGGGACCGGACTTGGGAGCGATCCCCCTCCTTTCCTATCTGGCCGCCTTGGCCGTGGCCATCGACAGCATCGGGGGCATCTGGCTTCCTTCGACCTACGCCCGGGAAACACCCTCCTGGGCCGCCCAGGGAATGGGCCAGGATTACGTGGACCTCTTCTTCGTGGTGCCTTTGATGCTGGCGGTCACCTTCCGGGCCGCCCGGGGTGGCCGGGTGGCCCTCCTTGTCCTCGGCGGCCTCTTGGGGTACCTGGTCTATTCCTTCACCCTTTACGCCTTCTGTGTGCACTTCAACAGACTCTTCCTCGTATATACAGCCGCCCTTGGGACCTCGGGTTACGGCCTGGTGCTGGTCGCCTTGAGGCTCCAAAAGGAAAGGGCGGATATCTGGTTCGACCTGGAAAGCCCCACCCGTTTCCCCGCCCTTTATCTCATCCTCACCGCCCTGGTCTTTTATTTCCTTTGGCTTTCCGAGGACCTGCCCGCGCTGGTCCAGGGGACCTATCCCAAAAGCCTGGACGAGGTGGGGCTTCCTTCCAATCCGGTGCACGTCCTGGACTTGGGGTTCACCCTTCCCGCCATGGTCCTGGCCGGCTGGGCCCTCCTCAAAAAAAGACCCTTCGGCTATTTCTTTTTCCCCACCGTGATGACGCTTTGTGCGGTGATGGCGGTGGCCATCGGAGGGATGACGGTGATGATGGCCATGAAAGGGATCACGACGGACCTGACCATCACCTGGGTCTTCGGCGGGATGGCCCTGGCGGACCTGGCGGTCCTGATCCATTTCTTGAAGCGGCTCAGGTCATAAGATCGCCCAAAACCTGGGGCGAGTGGGGGCCGGTCGTCTTCTTCGACCCGAAGGAAGAGCGCACCCGGGAGTTCCTCAAGGCGGTCCTTGAGGCCTGACCCGTTGTTCCCCGAGAAAATCATCGATCCCTTCAAACGTTTTAAGCCAAGCTTTATCCATCAACCAATGTCGGATCGAAAGAACATGGTTTCACAGGCTCCCCATCCTCAGTTACTATCACCCATCCTTCCTTGAGTCGTTCCCCACTTCGTCCAGGGAAAATTTAAAAGAGGTCCTATCACGTGACGGGAAAAAATTGGTTCCAAGAGGTTAAACGCAGAACCCTATTGGTCATTGGGATTTCCATGGCTGGCCTGTCGCCGGCCTTGGCCCAGATCGCGGCCATCCATAAGACCATGAGCTTCCCCGAACCGAACAACGGCGCCCCGGCCACCGTCTGCATCACGGTGGACACCGCCAGCGCCATCCCCTTGGCCGACATCCTCTGGGTCGTGGACCGATCCACCTCCATGAATTCCGGGATCTCGCAGATCAAGGCCAACATCGCCAATTTCACTTCCCAACTCTCCGGGCAGAACATCAATTACCGCATCGGGCTCATCACCTTCACGGGCACCACCGGCCACCCCAACATCACCAATTACGGTTACGCCTCCAGCGACTCGCAGTTCGAAGGCTGGCTCACCGCCATCACCACCACCGGCGGGGTCGAACCCACCCTGCAGGCCGTCACCCTGGCCGGGGCCGGACCCTGGCGTACCGACGCCTCCCGCACCATCATCCTGGTCACCGACGAACGCGTTGACTGCGCCGAATACGGCAGCGGTCCCCTGACCATGTCCTCGGTGGCCGCCAGCCTCTACGCCCAGGGCATCGTGATCCACGGCGTCACCAACGACCTCGACCCCACCACCGCCCCCGAGAACCGCTGTAACCCCAAGACCCTTCCTCCCATGGCCGGAGGCACCTGGCTCAACTACTCCGCGCCCGCCTCCCAGTGGACCACCTTCCTCGGCGACCTGGGACGTGTCACCGCCCAGCTCACGAACCTCGTCATCCACGATCCCCTGCCCACCGGGCTCGCCCCCGTGGCCGGAACCTACGGCAGCGCAACGCTCAGCGGCAATGAACTGATCTGGAAACAACCCGCCATGGACCGCGGGGACACCTGGCAGGTCTGCTTCCAGGCCAATGTCACCGCCCCACCCGGCACCACCCTTTCCAACACCGCCTATTTCTCCGCCGACCAGGTGCCTGAGATCAGCTCCAGTTCCGTTTCCTATACCCTGAACACACCGACCATCACGGCCACCCATACCCCCACCCAGACCGCGACCCGGACCCCCACTTCCACGGCCACCGCGACACCCAGCCACACCGCGACCCCGACGGCCACGAACAGCGCCACTTCCACCACGACCAGCAGCGCCACTTCGACCCCGACTTCGACCACCACTTCCACACCAACGGCCACCACGACCAACACCACCACGAACACCGCCACCTCCACGGCCACGGATTCGGCCACACCGACCGCCACTAACACAGCGACCTCCACGGCCACTTCCAGCGCCACCTCCACACCGACGGATACGGCGACCCGAACGGCCACTTCAACACCCACGCCCACCGCCACCGATACGGCCACGGATACCGCGACCAACAGTGCCACCTCAACGGCCACCTCCACCGCTACTTCGACCGCTTCCCCAACCACCACTTCCACCCCGACCGAGACCGCGACGGACACCACGACCTCCACCGCGACGGATACGGCGACCAACACCCCCACCCCGACCCTGACCCACACCGCCACCGAGACCCCCTCGGTCACGCCCACCTTCACCTTCACCAAGACCCCCACCCTCACCCCGGCCTCGGCCTTTACGGTCTACCCGAACCCTTACAACCCCGGCACCGCCGTGCGCGGGACCGTGAAGGTCCTGGGCATGCCGGCCGGCGCCAGCTTCAATGTCTACACCGTCTCGGGTGAACTGGTGCACAGCCAGGTGGCCTCGGGTGGACCGGTGGAATGGGACGGCCTCACGACCGGCGGGCGGCCGGTGGCCGCGGGGACCTACTATTACGTCATTCGCCAGGGCTCGAACACGCTGGCGACCGGCGTACTGGTCATTTGGAGGGATAGGCCATGAAAAAGGGACCCTTCCTGGCCGGGATGCTCCTGGTCCTCCCCTTCCAGGCCTTCGGCGAAGCGGGTTACACCAGCGCCAACTTCCTGAAGATCGGCACCGGCGCCCGGGCGGCCGCCATGGCCGACAGTTTCACCGCGGTGGCCGACGACCCCACGGCGCTCTACTGGAACCCGGCGGGCCTGGCGCTCCTTTCGGGCACGGGCCTTTCCACCACCCACGGCCAATGGCTCCAGGGCGTCACCCAGGACTACCTGGCCCTGGCCCACAAGCTCCCCGACGCGGGCGGGGTGGGCTTGGGCCTCACCCTGCAGGACACCCAGGCCTTCCACGCCACCCTCGAGGACCCCCTGGGCAACTACGCGGGGACCGGCGGGGCCGTCTCGGCCTCCGACTGGGCCCTGTCGCTCGCCTACGCGGACAGCCTGGGCCGCTTCCTTCCCGGGGAACTGATGGCCAACACCTACGCCGGGCTCAAGGTGAACATCCTGGGCCAGGACACCCCCAGCTTGGGGGACACCGCCCTTTCCTTCGACGCGGGTTTCCTGCATTCCATCCCCTCGGCGCACCTTCTCTTCGGGCTGGCGTTCCAGAACATCGGCACGGACCTGCTGGACCACTCCCAACCCTTCCTGGTCAAGGCGGGGGCCTCCTGGTACCAGCCCGCCGCCTTCGCTCCCGGCGACCGGCTGACCCTGGCGGTCGACAGCGACATCCATGAGGACACGGGCTTCCAACCCAGCTTCGGCGCCGAGTACCGCACGCCCCTTACCCAGGACCTGGCGGGGGCCCTTCGCACGGGGGTGCGCACCACCGACGACCTGCAGGGTTTCTCGGCCATGACCTTCGGGGCGGGCCTGCAGAAGGATTTCGGGGACCTCGCCGCCGGGCTCGATTACGCCTTCGTGCCCTACGGGGCCATCGGCGCGACCCACCGCTTCACCTTGAACATTTCCTTACCGCAGGGAGGATCCCCGGCCGGAAGACAGGACCTGTCGGCACCCGCCCAAGGGGTTCCCCCCGCGGGCTCGGTCCCGATGGTGGGTCCGGCACAAGCTTCCCCGGGAATGGATGAGCTTCGTTATTCCGCCCAAAACAAGAACCCCTCCAATAATCAACTGGAAATGGGCCGTCAGGCCATGGACGCGGGAAAATTGGACGACGCGCGCAGGATCCTCCAGGAGGCCCTCGATCAGGACCCCTCGAACACCACCGCACGCCAGTTGTTGGGGAATTGTCTGGTCAAGATGGGCCGCTTGGACGAGGCCCAGAAACTATTCCAACCCTAATAATTACGAGCGGCCCTAAGGCCCTCCGATGACCAGGAACTTGCCTTTGTAGGACACCCGGTCCCCGTTCCGGATCATGTAGAAATAAATGCCCGCGCTCACCGGAACACCCTTCTCGTTCTTTCCATTCCAGACCGCTGTGAAAGGGCCCCCGTATTGGAAGGCCGAATCACTGATCGTGACCACTTTTTCCCCCGCAACGGTATAGATCTCGGCCCGGGATCCCGGCTCCAGGCACCCGATCTTCATCACCCCATCCACCGCGTAGCGGGGATTGAAGGGGTCCGGCCAGACCAGCGGCACGCAGGTGGGAGTGGAGGTGGGCGTGAAGGTCGCCGTGGTCGTGGGGGTGTAGGTGGGGGTCATGGTCGGCGTTAGGGTGGGAGTATAGGTCGGCGTCATGGTCGCGGTCTTGGTGGGGGTATCGGTGATGGTCGGTGTCGGGGTGTCCGTCGCCGAGAATTGGAAAGTGAAGGTCGGCGTAGGGGTCCGGGTCCAGGTCGGCGTGAAGGTCGGGGTCGGGGTGAAGGTGTTGGTGGGGGTGCAGGTCGGGGCGGTGCTGATGTTGCACCAATCCAGGCCATAGGACCAGCCGGTCGAGGTATCCCCATTGCAGTTGGGAATGACCTGGACGGTCACGAGATTGGAGCCGTTCAGGTTCAAAGGCACCGTGCCCTTCGCCCCAACGCAACCCGTATCGAAAAGGGTCACGCCCCCGCTTAAAACGAGGATCCGGTCCGGAATGGACTGGGTATCATAAAAGAAAGTGAAAGCACCCGATGTCACACCGAGGTCGTAGATGCCCGTCACCGGCTGGTTGCCGCCTGCCACGACCTGGGGATTGCAATTGCAGTCCGCGGCAAAAAGCGGTGACACGGCCAGGAGCAGGAAAGCCACGGGAAGGACAAGGCGGTGGACCGGGATCGGACGAAAAGCGATCCTTTCAAGGTGGCTCATGTTCCGGTCTCATCTTTCAAAGAAAATAAGGCTCAAGACGGCGACATCCATTGGCAGGAAGGATATCGCATCCATCGGTAAATCGGAAACCTTCCGAACCTTCCCTTGAAGTGACCGTTAAACCGGATAAGGGGCTTTCAGGCCTTTTAGAGGGCTAAAGGGTGGTACTATTGGGCCGTTCTCGGCTGTCAGAACGAAATCCTCCCAGGACCCGGATGAAACCAGGCCATCTTTTCTTGATCGCTCTTGTGGGGGCGGCCCTGTTTGCGGCTTCCTGTTCCCGGGACATCGTCGTCTCCCCCAACCCCGTCGCCCTCTATACCCATACCCCCACGCCTACGAACAGCCCCACGATCACGCCCACTTCCACTCCCACCGATACAACGACCCTGACCCCGACCCCGACTCCTTCCCGGACCTTCACGCCGACCCTCACTCCCACGTCCTCGTTCACCCCGACCTTCACCCCCACCTTTACGTCCACCTACACCTTCACCAGCACGAACACCGGCACACCCACTTCCACCCCTACGGCGACCCATACCCCGACCGTGACCGACAGCCCCACTGACACCCCCACCGACACTCCCAGCGATACGCCCACGGTCACGCCCACCGATACCCCGGCCTTCGTCTGCGGCGCCACGCCCGTCGGCGCGGCCGCCTACACCGAAGTGGAACTCCCCACCCAAGGCGGCCCCACGGGCACCAACGACTCCTGCGCCACCGCCGAGAACATCGGGACCGTCTATTCGGGCACGCCCCTGGTCATCTCCGGCGTCCTGAACCCGGCGGGCACCAATGCCTACAATGGGGACACGGACTATTACCTTTTCACGGCCGGTTCGACGGGGACCTATACCCTCACCGTGGACTGCTATTCGACCGGCTCCGACAGCAATTTGTTGGACATCGTCATCTTCGACACGGGCTGCAACTACCTCTTTGATCCCGGGCCTGCCCAGCCGGGCAATTCGGCGAACGCACCCCTGAACCCGGGGGACAGTTTCTATTTCATGATCACGGCCTATAGCGGCGCGGCCCCCATCCCCTACCACTTCACCATCACGCCGCCTTGAGGGGACCATCTTGAACGGGAGGAAAACCATGCGACGATCGACGGTCTTGGGAATGGCGGTGGTCCTTCTGCTCGCTTGCGGTCTAGCCGTCGCGGGCGAATGGAGCTCAAAGGTCCCCGCCGGCCGGCGCGTCGGGCCCAAATACGGCGACTTCCTCAAGAAGGAACGGGTTCCCGCCCGACCCAAGAGCCAAGGGTCGAAGAAGATCGAAAAGAAGGACCCAGGTTCCCCGAAGGAACCTTGAGGCAGGACCCGCTCAAGGCCGCCGTTCGATCTCCAGGGCGCAGACCTTGGCCTCCCCGGCGGAAGCGGCGAAACCCAGGGTGATCTCGCCTTCCTGGTTCGGGGATACGTCGTCGAAGCTCTTTTCGAGCGCCCGATCGGATCCCCCCGCTTCTTCCAGGATGTCGAAACCCGTGAGGACCTTCCGACCGTTGATCGAAAGGTCGAAGACCCGCTTTCCCTTTTCCCGCACGCTGGTCTCGGCGAACTTGAGGCGCACCCGGTACTTGCCCGGCGGGACCGGAAGGGTGTAGCTGAATTCCCTGCCCTGACGCTCATGCTGGAACAGCTCCGCTTCCCGGGTCCCCGCGATGCCGCCCCATGAGCGGGAGGTCTCCCCGCCCGAATAGCCCAGGTCCCAGGACCAGAGGTTCCCGGCGCGGTCCCGGTAGTCCTCCCGGTCAGTGAGGATGCGCCAATGGTCCGTGGGGGTCAGGGGCGTGGGGGCGGGCCTGCGGGTGACGGCGCCGATCGCGGGGACACTGTCCGGCGTCAATTCGAACCACCCGAAATCCGCGTAGGCCTCCGAGGACCTCCCATGGGAGGTGGCGTAAAGGCCCAGGACCGTCCCCGTAAAGCCGCCCGCCTTCTCCCGGGAAAGGTCCGCGCTGGGCGAAACGGCCAGGGTTTTCCAGGTCTTACCGTCGATGGACCAGGCGAAGCGGTACTTGGCTTCGTTGCCCGATATCTCCAGTTGGACCTTGTCCGACGCAAGCGGCCTTTGGGCGATCCAGTGGTCCCGGTTCTTGATCCGGTTCCTCACGAAGAGTTGGACCTGGCCGCCCAAGCGACCGACGCCGATCTCGTAATGGTTCCCTTCGTCGGCCCTCACGCAAAGGCCCGCCTCCTCCCCGTCCTGCCGGGGCGCGAATTCCAGGGCCGTCCGGGCGGTGAAACGCAAAGCCGGTTGACGGACCCCCACGAAAGCGGGTGCCTCCCAACGGCTGTCAAGACCGTCCTTGGCCGCGTGCAGGCGCAAGTATCCCGGACGTTCCTCCAAAGAGACATCCTTCGGGTCGCCATTTCGGATATGGAGCCATTCGGGCCCCAGGCCCTTCGAGCCCTGGGTGAAAAGGGTCCTTGGAGGATTGGCCTTCACGGGGAACGGCTTCAACCGGGGTGCCGCCATCCGCAGGGCGACGTGATGGTCGTTGCCCACCACCGGCCAGCCATCCTTCGTCCAATGCACCGGCGCCAGGAAGGTCTCCCGGCCCAGCACCGACATGCCCTGATAAGGCCGGGTCCCCAGGAAGACCGCCCACCAACTCCCGTCCGGGGCCTCCACCAGGTCGGCGTGTCCCGCGCATTGGATGGGGCTCCGGGGTTCGTCCCGTTCGGTCAGGAGGGGGTTGTGGGGACTGGAAACAAAAGGACCCCAGGGGCTCTCCGACCGGGCCACGACCTCCTGGTGATGGGTCTCGGTCCCCCCGGTCGCGCTGATGAGGTAATAGTTCCCTTGGGCCTTATAGAGATGCGGGCCTTCGTTCCATTCCCCCGGGTATTCCCAGATCTTCCTCAAGGGACCCTTGAGCTTCAGGCTGGAGGGGTCCAGTTCCCCTTGGGAGATGCCGTTGCCGTTGTCGGCGCCCGCCCGGTGGTAGTAGATGCGCCCGTCGTCGTCGAAGAAGAGGGACCCGTCGATGCCGTAGTCGCCCAGCCAGACCGGGTCGGACCAAGGGCCCGCCGGGTCCCTGGCGGTCACGATGAAGTTCCCGCCCCCGCTCACGTTGTCACAGATCAGGTAGAAGGTCCCCTTCCAATAGCGAAGGGTCGGCGCGTAGAGCCCGCCCGAATCGCTCGCCCCTTTCAGGGGCAGTTGGCCGGGCCGCACCAAGGCGTTCCCCACCTGCTCCCAATGCACCAGGTCGCGGCTGTGATAGATGGGAAGCCCGGGGAAGAACTCGAAGGTGGAGTTGGTGAGGTAGAAATCGTCCCCCACCCGGCAGAAGGAGGGGTCGGGATGGAACCCGGTCAGGATGGGATTCTGAAAGGTCCGGGCCATGGTCTTGGCCTCCAAGGGAGCGGCCGCTCCGGCGAACAGCAGGGCGGAAAGGGCCCAGGCGAAAAAGGGGTCCTGGCGGACCTTCCGGTCCCTGGTCGGGACGGATCCACGGCTTTTGTGGGATCGCATGGCGCCCATTCTAACTTCCAACGAGGTGGATCGTTCCGAAAACCTCCGCTCGGCCAATAAAAAAGGCCGGGGAGGTCCCCCGGCCTTTTCGCGTCCTGGGATGTTCCGTCCGTCCTACCGGGTCGAGCCCATTTCCACCGCGGGCGCCGACTGGTTGGCCCCGATGATCTTGTCCTCGTGCTGGCGCTGGTCGGCGACCTCCTTGTCCAGATCGGCCATGGCGGCCTTCATGTCCTGCTGGGTCGCCAGCTTGTGCTGGCTCTTCAGGGCCCGCTTCAAGGCGGCCTCATAGGCGTCATAGAGCCCGTCGCCGATGTCCATCCGGGCCAAGGCATAGAGGGCGCCGGTCTCGGGGTCGGTCCAGCGGTCCACGATGTGGCTTCCCACCAGCACCTGGTCCACCACCTGCTTGGACACCACCGTGGTCATCTCGTCCGATCCCGCGGTGTTGGCCTGGTCGAAATAGTCCTTGTGGTCGCTCATGTAGTCGGAGGTGAGCTTCTTGACGGCCACCTTGAGCTGCGCCGCCAGGTCGGCCCGGGCCCGGCTGTCCGCCTTCTCGCGCATCAGGGAGATGTTCGGTCCCTTATCGGCGATGCCCACACCCTCGACGATGGAGCCCTTGTCGCCCATGTAAACGCCGCCCTTGTCCACCCAGGCCGGCTTGACCGGTCCTTCCACCTGGGCCTCGGGCTTCACTTCCGCCTTGTTCCCGCCGCAACCGGCCGCCAGCAGGCCCGCCGCCAACAAACCCATCAGGATCTTCTTCATCGTAGCCTCCTCGAGAATGGAACGACTTTTACGGACAAAAAAACCGGGCTTGGGGCCCGGGATCAGGTGATCCCCCAATTGCAGAAGAAGCCGATCCCATATTGGGAACCCTCATTATAGAGGCCGTTGGGGATCCATTGGCAATCCAGGCCGAAATCCATGGTCTGCAGGAACATACCGCTCTTGTGGAAAATGGTAAATCCACCGCCGAAGACGAACCCGCCCGAAAAGCCGCTGACCAGATCGTAGGTTTTGCCGGAGTCCGGGTCCTTGGCATCGATGACGGACCACTCTCCCACCAACCCGACCTTCAGGAAGGGAATATGGGCGTCCGATTTGACGGTGCGCAGGTATAGGTGGGCATCCACCTCCACAGGGATGTGAAAGCCGTAGGTATCCCAGCCCAAGTCCTTATAGGGGCTATTAGCCGTGATCTGGTTCCCCCCCAGGTCAATGCCTAGCCCCAAACTGGCGCTGAGTCCCCAAATGTCCTTCTCATAGGAATATCGGCCATAAAGGGAACAGCCGAACACTGGATCGACCCCCGTGTAATAGAGCCAACGATAGCCCCAACCGATGTTGGAGAAGGCCTTGCCGGGCAGGACCGCCTCGGCCACGTTGGGCATGTTCCAGGGGTCCGCTTCCTTGTTGTAGGCCCCCCCGATATAGGAAGGGCTCACCTGTCCGTAAACTTCCTTGTCGTAGTTGTTGATGATGGCCTTGTATTGGTCGATGCCGATATAGGCCAGGTAGGTGACCTTGTCGTCCCGGGGGAACTCCTTCAGGAAGCGGGTCGTGATGGCGTTGCGCACGTCCTGGATGTCCCGGAGCTTCTCATGGATCAGCTCTTCCTTGAGCTCCTCCATCGCGGCGGTCATGTGCTCCACGTCGTCCATGTCCTCGACCGTCTCCACCTTTTTTTTGTAATAGTACTTGCCGCCGTCGGTGAGCATCCGCAAGCGGGCCATGTTGTCGTTGTATTCGGCTTCCTTCTGGCGGATCTTGGCCAGGGCGTCCTGGATGATACGCTGGGCCACCGGGCGGGAGACCGAGGCCTGGGTGGTGACCAGGTGGTCCGCTTGGTCCACCTGGGGGCGGGAGAGGTCCACTTCCCGCAGGAGCTGGACCACCCGGGTGACGGTGATGCGCTTGAAGAATTCGCGGGTCTTGCCGTTCTCCTCGACCGTCTTGTCGATGGTGACGTTCTTCACGTAGGTGAGGATGTTGGCCGAAAGGTCCTGCCGGGCCTTGTCCTGGGAGGCCTGGATGGCCCGCGGCAGGTCGTCCGGGCCGTCGAACTTCTCCGTGCCCCATCCCTGGATGGGCCCGTTCGGGGAGGGCGTGGCCCCCCGGGCGGCGGGAAGGAAGGGTCCCAGCGTCAGGAGCAACAGGAGGGACCCGGCGCGCATCAGGGAAAAGGGTCGCATGGGCCGCCTACTTCTTGCGGGCCGCGTTGGTCAGCACGGTCCCGTCGTCGAAGACCACCTTGCGCACCTGGACGGACACCCGGGCGGTGCCGTTCTTGGCGCTTTCCCAAAGCAGGTCATAGGGTTCCCCGTTGATATAAGGATTGTCCTTCCAAACGAAGAAGGCGTCGTTGCGCATCTTCTCCCCGGGGTCGATCGACACCTCGTCATCGTGGGAGAACTGGAAAAGGAGCTTGTGGAAGGAGTTGGTGATCCTCACCGTGACCGAAACCCCCACGACCTTGCGGGAACTGTTGTTCTGGTAGTGGAGGAAGAGCCGCACCGCGTCGGACCCGTTCACTTCCGACTTGTCCAGGGTGGTGTCCCAGACCTCGACCGCCTCCGCGGCGGTCCGGGGATCCCCGGCGGGCTGGGCCGCGGGGGCCGGCGCCTCCCCTTCTTGCTTGCGGCCGGGTTGGGCGTAATCCCAGGTGAAGTCGCCGTGCAGGTCCACGACCCGCCCATCCTTGAGCGTCACGCTCTCCTCGACGCCCTTCTTGAAGTTGGACTCGAAGGCCTGGTCGTCGATGACCGGGGTGATCCTATTGGGCGCGGCCCCGACCGGGGCCGAGAGGATGGAAGATAAGAGCATCGCGCAGATCAGGATTGCCAGGGGTTTCATAAGGACCTTTCAGATAAAAAAGTGGGCCAATTTTATTCCATCCGGACCTTCGCGGGGGTAAATCTTTCGGGCCGGGACTTGTCCCGGATCCATATGGATCGGGGGACTTCGGGGAAAGGAACGGGCGGGACCGCCCTGGGCCTAATCCAGGTCGAGCTGGGCCGGGTCCTCGCCCTGGTAATCGGCGATCTCCACCAGCCGCTCGTTATAGCCCTTGAGCCAGACCTGCAGTCGGGGCGGCTCCTCCACCTCGGGGGCGAGGAACAGGTCGTTGGTCCGGCGGATGCAGTCCAGGGCCTTATGCAGGGCCGACCGGTCCGGCGCCGCCAGGCAGACATAGAGGTCGGTCGGGGTGATGCCGATGGAATGGCGGCATCCCATGGCTTCCCCCTCCAAAGCCAGGGAATAAGGGAAGAAACCGCTGACCGCGCCGGTCGGCCAGGAACAAAGCGCGAAATAGGCCGGGAGGGTCTTGCGCAGGATGAGCCTCTCGTCGACCTCACCGCTGACCAGGAAGACCGTGGTCTGGAGCTCCTTCAACAGGCCGGCGAAGATCGATAGGACCTTCTCGGCTTCGGTTTCGGTCATGGGGACCTCTTTGGGGGAAGTCGGAATGCCCATCAATACCATCCAGGCCGCCAAAAAGCCAGCGCAGGTTTTGGGTCGGGGCCATCCGTTCCCCTCCCCGGACCAAAGATCCCCAAAACAAAAAAGCCGGCCCCCCTCCGGGAACCGGCTCCCAACGAACGACCGTCACATCTCAATCATGCCCGCAGCCCTCCCGGTCGTTCGATCCGAACTGGTGGAGGTGGCAGGTTCCATCCCAATGGTCCACACCCTTGAAACCCTTGAAGCCTCCTTCGCATGGATGGTTATCCACGACCGGGGTCGGGGTGGGATCCGCCTTGCGGGAAGGCGTCGGTTTCGCATCGACCCCACCGGTGGAACTGTCCGTGGGGGCCGTTTGCCCCAGGATCAAAGCGGGCATTGCGGCCGCCAACACCAGGGCCAAGACCATCAACGAGACCTTTTTGTGTCTTTTCATCTCATCCTCCTCGCGGAACGTCATGCGACCAAGGGGCTAGGTTTCAGCCTAGGAGGGGGTTGTTCCCGGGGTGACCGGGAGAGGAACGATGGCTTGCCTCGTCACGGGGCCATCATTCCGGGGGAAAAAAATAAGGAACGGTCCCCGCCTGAAGCGACCAGGAAGGGGCCGAAAACCCGGACTACCGCCTTGAAGGGGAAAACCTAAAAGATCGGAAGACCGGGGATGAATGGAACTTTTGGTGGGCAAACCAATGGAACGGATCGGAGTGGCTAAAAGCGCTGGAAGAGGACCTCTGTCGGGAAGCCGTTCTTCTTATCAATAGGCTAGCACTGTCATTCCTTGAACACCAACTTCACCCAACGACCAAACCCGTGACAAGGGGCTTCCCCGTTGGGGAAAACCGTTTTCCTGGTTTTTTTAGGGAAAGATCGAGGAACCGGCCGAAAGGGCCGGGGGGCGGGATCAGAAGGGGGCGAATTTCTCCACGCGATTGGTGCCGGCCGCATCTCCCACATAGACGTTCCCGGCGCTGTCCACCGCGATGCCCGTGGGATAGTTGAACTGGCCGTTCCCCGAGCCGGCGCTTCCCCACTGGGTCAACTGGACCCGGCTGGGGTTCAATTTGCGCACCCCGGGAATGACGCTGTCGGACACCAGGAAATTGCCCGCGGCGTCATTGGTGATGTAGTCCCAGCCGCTCACGCCCTGGTTATTGACGAAGCTCCCGGTGGATTTGTTGTACCAGCCCAGGGTGCCACCATCGAAGACATAGACATAGTTGGCGTCAAAGGCGAAGGCCGCCACCGAACCGGACACGGTGAAGTTGACGAGCGCGCTCCCGCCGGTCGGCGCGTAGCAAAAGACCGAAGCGCCGCCGCCCACCCAGACGTTGCCCGTATAGGGGTCCACCTTCAGGTCCGCGGCGCCCCCAAGACCGGTGACCTTCCAGGCGAAGGGGTTCCCGCCCACCAGGTCGGTGCGCACGATCGAGACCCCCGTTCCGTCATATCCATCGGCGGTGAAGATGGAGGTCCCGGCCGAATTGACCGCGAGCCCCTCCACGTTATGGCCGTCGGGCCAGCTCCCGATGTAAGCCCCGGTGGAACCGTTGTAATACTGCACTTGGAAGGCGTTGGGTCCGCTGACATAGACCGTGACCGGGCTGGAGCCGTTCACCGCGACATAGCTGACATCCAGGATCGTGTTGGGCGCCGATCCGGCGATGTTCAGCGACCAAGGATAGACCGCCGTGTTGGTCGCCGTCGGGGTGAAGGTGAAGGTGGGCGTGAAGGTCCTGGTGGGGGTGCCGCTGGGCGTCGCCGTGGCAGTCTGGGTGATGGTGTTCGTCGAGGTGCCCGTGGCGGTATCCGTGGGCGAGGAGGTGGGGGTATGGGTCGGACTTGCGGTCGCCGTATCCGTCGGGGTGGATGTCGCCGTGCGGGTGGGGGTTTGGGTGGGACTGTCGGTGACCGTCTGGGTCGGGGTGCCCGTGGGCGTGGCCGTGAAGTCGTTGGAGCAGAAATCCAGGATATAGGGCATGCTGAAGGGGTAAGAGAACCCGCCCGAGACCACCGGGGAGAAGGTCGTCCCCATGTAATAGGTTGGGGTCGAATTGGTGCTGTCGAAGGGCCAAGTCCCGCCCTGGAACTCATAAGCCACCCAGTAGCTCCCCGCCGGCAGGTAAATGTCGGAGATATCCAAGACCACGGTGGTGGGCCCCGTCAGGCTGGCGACGGAGGAAAGGGTCAAGAGGCTCACCGGCGCCGTGCCGGAACCGTTATCCGAATAGATCGCGGCCCTGACCGAACAATTGATGCCCGAGGAATTGCCCGTGATGCGCACCCGCTTGACGTAAGCGTTGACGCCTAGGTCCACCCGCGAGGCCAGGGCGATGGGATTGTTCCCGCTGCCATCGCTGAGACCATGGTTGATGGTCGCCGGGAACCCGGCGCAGCCCGAGGTCTGGGTCGGGGTGGGCGAATAGGTGAAGGTGGGGGTGAAGGTCACGTCGCTGGTGCAATAGTCCAGCGCCGCCGGGATCCCGAAAGAATCCGGGGTGGCCCCGGACCCGTTCGCGGGTAGGGTCGTCCCCAGACGCACGGTCGGATTGAGCGCGGTCGGATATTGGATGGGGAAAGTGCCGGACGCTTGCGTCGCATAGGCCACCCAATAGTCACCGGGGGGCAGGAGCATATCCGGGATGTCCAAGGTCAGCGTCACGGCCCCGACCAAGCTACCCGAGGTGGACCGAACGATCATGGCCCCGGGCTTGGTGCCGGACCCGTCATCCGCGTAAAGGGCCCCATCCAGGGCGCAATTGGTGGAGGAATCCCCGACAAAACGGATCTGTTTGACCCAACTGTTGTAGTCCAAATGGACCTTGGCCGCCTTGGCGGCGATACCGCCACCATTATTGTTCGTGATCAGCACCCCTGCGCTGGAACCGGCCCCGGCACAGCCGGAGGTCTGGGTCGGGGTAGCGGTGGGGGTATCCGTGGGAGTGGATGTCGGGGTGGCCGTCGCCGTATCGGTGGCCGTGCTGGTCGCCGTCGAGGTCGGTGTGTCCGTGGCCGTGTCCGTGGCCGTCGAGGTGGCCGTGCTGGTCGCTGTCGGGGTCGGCGTGTCCGTGGCCGTCGACGTGGCGGTCGAAGTGGCCGTATCCGTGGGCGTGTCCGTCGCCGTATGGGTCATGGTCACGGTCGGGGTCGAGGTGGGCGTGGAGGTCGCGCTCGAAGTGGCCGTATCCGTGGCCGTGTCCGTCGCCGTATAGGTCATGGTCACGGTCGGGGTCGAGGTGGGCGTGGAGGTCGCGCTCGAAGTGGCCGTGTTCGTCGCGGTGGCCGTGGACGTCGAAGTGGCCGTATCCGTCGGGGTCGCCGTGGCGCTATCCGTGGCCGTATCGGTGGCCGTGGCGGTGGCCGTGTCCGTGGGGCTGTTGGAAGGGGTGAAGGTGGTCGTCTCCGTCGGGGTTTCGGTGGGGGTGAAGGTCGGGGTGGCGGTGAAGACCGGCGTCTGGGTCAACAGCTTGTCCCCCAGCCGGTCCACGGCGCTCTTGATCGCCCGGATGATGCCCAAGTGCAGTCCTCCCGCCATGGCCCAGTTGGGGGCCAGGCAGGCCAGAAAGGCGACCGCCAGGAGGATCGGTTTGATTCGCTTCAATTCAACAGCCCCTTAAAAAGGATAGAAGTAAACGCCGCCCTCGAAGACCCATTCCACATCCCCCAGGGAGACCTGGTGGGAGGAGAGGTCGATGACGGGCATGGAAAAATCGATCAGGACGGAGAGGTTCCGGTCCATGAAATAATCCAACCCCACCAAGGGGGCGATCTCGTAACCGCTCCCGGAAACCTGGAGGGTGTTGTTGGAATTCATCGTGTCGAAGGTGAAGTAGCCGAACTCGGCCCCCGTCTGCAGGCTGAAATTGCCGTAACGCAGGAAGCTCCAATAGCCCCGGGCGGCGTAGACATCGATGCCGTCCCCGGTGGCGAAGCGCGCTTCCAGGCCCAGGTCATTGTTGAAGAAGTACTTGGCGCCCACGTAGGGCCAGCCCACGCCCAGGGAGAACCCGGGGCGGATGTTGGAATCCATGACAGGGGCGGGGGTCGCCACGGGTCCGGCCGTCTTCGCGGCCTTGGCTTCCTTGGCCATGGAAGGAGCAACGGCCCCAAGGAAAGCCAGAAGGAAGAATGAAATTTTGAAAAGAGACGATTTCAAACCGGTTCCCTGTTCAGGACGGGACCAAGGGTTGAACCTTTTCCCGATCGAGGTCAAAAAAAGCCCCCGCGAGGGGGCCGAAAGATGCAGGACTTTATCCTGCGGAGGAAGGCCCGGCAACCTTTTATTGGCCTTGCCGTGAAAATTCTTTGTGAACATTCCTGTCGGAAGTCAAAAAAGGAGCCAGGCCGACGGGACCCTTACGTGCGGATCAAGGACAGGCCCAGAATCCGTAAAGCTGGGGTTGGCAACAATAGCTGAAGTTGGCCGAGGGATAGGTGGAAGGCAGGGCTCCAGCCCCCGGGTTGGTCGGTTGGACATTGGTCCCCGTGCTGGCCGTGACCGAGTAAAACAACTCACCCGGGCTTCCGACCGCCACCCAATAGGTCCCCGCGTAGAGGACCAGCGGGGTCGAAAGGGTGACCGTCACCGGGCTGAAAGGACCGCCGGGACAACTGCTGATGACTTGGCTGGCCGCGGGGCCCATCAGGGTGCCCGGTCCGCCTGAAGCGTCCGAATAGATCCCGAAGTAGGCCGTCGTTGGGCCGCTTGAGCCGCAGATCCCGGCGGCAATGGCCGTCACCGCGCCGTTGGAGGCCATGGTGAATTGCGTGGCCATGTTGGTGCTGCTTTGGGTCGAATTGACCCCGTCGGTGGTGGTCAGGCCGAATTGGCCGCTGGCACCGCTACAGGTCAGGGTCGGGGTATAGGTGGGCGTGGGGGCCGGCGCGGCGGGTGTTTCCGAACATCCAGTATTAAGGAAGATCGCCAGAACGGGCGTCAGGCAGAACAAGAGGATCCACAGGCGTTTTTTCATGGTTCGGTTCCATTCCGAGGATTTTGGTGGGCACATTAAAGGACCCAAAAGAAGGGAATGCAAACCAAATGCAGTTAACAAAGATCGGATGACCATGGGGATCGGCTAGGGTCTATGGCCTGGATCGCGGCATCGCCTCGGTGGCAGATGGGACCGGAGAGGCGGCGAAAAAGTCCGCCTCGAAATCGCTGGGCGTCATGCCCTACGCGGTGGACCCGGATGTGGCGGAGAGGCTTTGGAACTCGGTAAAGAGTTGGGAGAAAGCTGAAAATCCAAAAGTGTAAAATGGTGGCCTGGCCCTTTGTTCTCGACCCTTTTGATGAATGCTTAATGGCAATAAAGCTTACGAACGCGATCATTCCCTGAATCAACAACATAAACATCACCCGCGTTGTTCACGGTTAATCCTGAAATGAAACCAGAAAATTCAAACTGTGCCGAAGTCGCCGGGCCACCATCTCCCGAGAAACCATAGGATCCATTCCCGGCAATCGTGGTAATGGTTCCGATGGGATCCACCCTGCGGATCAAACTATTGCTAAAATCGGTATAGTAGAGGTTCCCCCAACCATCCAAAACAACCCCACGGGGTGACAGTTGAGCTGAAGTGGCGGGAACCCCGTTCCCCAGGTAATTGGTCCCACCGCCTGCCCACGTGGTGATGATCCCGGTCGTATCCACTTTCCGGATCCGTCCATTAAAGGAGTCCGCAATAAAAAGGTTCCCCACACCATCCACTGCCACTCCAAGAGGGTAATACAATTGTGCCATCGTGGCAGGTCCTCCGTCCCCCGAGTAACCGGGCCCTCCGTAACCAACGGCCGTCGTGAGGATCCCTGAAGGATCTACTTTCCAGATCCGGGAATAGTTCTTATCCGAAATATAGAGGTTTCCCGAGTTATCGACCGCCACTCCCGTGGGCCCACCCATGACCACTAAAGTAGCCGGGACGCCATTCCATGCGTAACTGACGCCTCCCCCGGCCACTGTGGTGATGGTCCCTGTTACGTCCACCTTCCGGACCCTTCCGTCAGCGTAATCCGCGATGAATAGGTTTCCCGCGCCGTCCAAGGCGATCCCGGCAGGATTACCCAATTGGGACATAGTGGCAGGACCGCCATCACCGCGACCACTGGTTCCACCCCCGGCCACCGTCGTGATGATCCCGGATGGATCCACCTTCCGGATCCGATCATTTATGCCGTCTGAAAAATATACGTTTCCCGAATTATCCATCGCCACACCATTGGGACCCAGTTGTACCGTGGTCGCAGGACGGCTATCGCCCACGTAAAAAGTGGTCCCATTTCCGGCGACCGTCGTGATATTGCCGGTTGTATCGACCTTTCGGATCCGGTTCCAACTCGAGAACAAAAGGTTCCCCGCTCCATCCAAGATCAGGTTCGAAGGCTGTTGCAGTTGCGCCAAAGTGGCGGCTCCCCCATCTCCAGGAATGCTGGCCCCACCCCCAGCTACGGTCGTGATCATCCCTGTCGTATCCACTTTTCGGATACGGTTATTGCCCCTATCCCCGATGTAGAGATTATCCCCGCCGTCGAAGACCAAACCAGAGGGTTGGTTCAAATACGCCAAAGTAGCTGGGCCACCATCCCCAAGGGGTTGGTAATTTCCATTACCCGCCACGGTGGTGATGTTCCCCGCCAGATCCACTTTCCTGATCCTGAAATTTTGGGTATCGGCCATATAAAGATTCCCCAAGCTATCCCAGGTTATCCCGGAAGGGCTGTTCACTTGCGCCAGAGTGGCCGGGCCACCATCTCCGGAAAAACCATAGGTCCCATTACCCGCCACCGTCGTGAGAATCCCGCTTGTATCGACCCTACGAACCCTGGTTCCGTCGCCAAAATAAAGGTTTCCCGCACCATCGATAGCTAGGCTCGTAGGACTCAATTGCGCCAAGGTCGCAGGGCCGCCGTCTCCCGGGACATTGGAACCGCCTCCAGCCACCGTGGTGATCACCCCTGTCGTATCCACCTTCCGTATCCGTCCGTTGTTATTGTCGGCGAAATAAAGGTTCCCACCAGCGTCCAAAACAACTCCACTCGGGTTATAGATCCTCGAAGTAACGGCAGCTCCTCCATCCCCCATGAACCCCTGGACGCCGGTCCCCGCGATCGTGGAAATAATACCTGTCGCATCCACTTTCCGAACGCGGTCGTTGTTCGTGTCCCCGAAATAAATATTTCCAGCGGCGTCCATCGCCAAACCGCTTGGCCCAATGGAGGTCGAAACAGCCTGGTCGCCATCCCCGACCCCGCCGCCCGCGAACGTGTCGACATAATAAGTGCAAGCCGGCGTCAAGGTCCCGGACGGTGTCCATGTTTGCGTCGGCGTCCAGGTATAGGTCCAGGTCGGCGTCCAAGTCCGCGTAAAGCTCGGGGTCATGGTCGGCGTCCATGACGGGGTAGGCGTGATGGTCGCGGTCGAGGTCAATGTGGACGTTCCCGTAGGCGTGGATGTTACTGTCAAAGTCGAAGTCATTGTCGGCGTTCGGGTGAAAACAGGGGTCGGGGTCCCGTGGAACCTCAAGGAGTGTTTGATGGCCTGGATAGGCCCAAAATTGAGCTCCGCCGCCGCTGGAAGGACGAACACGGTCAGCAGAGCAGGGGCCAAGAGCAGACCCAGGAATCTTTTATTTTTGTTCTTTGGCATTTTCTTCACTCCGGCGTTTTAAAAGGGATAGAAGTAAACTCCGC
Organism: bacterium; assembly: GCA_035549195.1. Classification (NCBI taxonomy): domain Bacteria; species bacterium. The sequence goes on along the minus strand of DASZRK010000018.1, from coordinate 2,334 downwards.
CATTGATGACCCACTGGACATCCGAAAGGGTGACTTCTTGCCAGGACGGAACAATGACAGGCATGGTCACATCGAAGAGGAGCGAAAAGCGTTGGCCGAACTGGTAATCCACCCCCACGAAGGGGCCGGCTTCCCAGCCATGCCCGGAAACACGAAAGGTATTGTCCGCGTTCATCGTATTGAAGCCGAAATAGCCGACTTCGGCCCCCGTGAGGATGTCGAAAGGCCCCTGTCGGGCGAAGCTCCAATAGCCACGGCCCTGGAAAAGGTGGACCCCATCCTGGGCGGCAAAGCGGAACTCGGCCCCAAGTTCCCCGTCAAAATAATCCCGCACACCCACGTAGGGCCACCCAACGCCGAAACTGATCCCCCTGGGGGCTTGGGCTCCATGATCGGACTTTAGGACAGAAACATCCCTAACCTGACCGGGGACTCGGGCCGGGCCATTCAAGGTTTGTGAAGAAGATGGAAGGAAGGACAAAAAGAAACCGGCGAAGAGAAAAACGGTCCATTGGCCCAGAAAAGATCTCATATAAGCCCTCGGATCTTATTAATATCCGGTCATTTTAGTTTCAAAAGGTCCCAAAGCTAATATCTTTCGACACGATTCCCGATTTTGTGCAGTATCGGTCAAGACGCAAAAGGAATGGGCAGGGTCCATGGCCAGGATCGCGATGTGGCCCCGGCATACCTACCCAATGACCACAAGTCATTGGGTACGAATGGGTAATCCCGGACCCATGCGACTTCCCACGGGAAAGAGCATAAAAAGGATCCGGGAGTGGATCTGGCGGAGGATACCGCCAAGAAGTTCGCCTCGAAATCGCTGGGCGTCATGCCCTACGCGGTGGACCCGGAGGCGGCGAAGAGGCTTGGGGAACTGTGTGAACGGTTCGCGGAGAACGGAAAACCCAAGGATCTAGGCCCAGCCCCTTCGTTCTATTTTCATTCATTCTTGGATGACCAAGACCGAATAGGCCTCCAGGGATGGAAGCACGACCTTCAGTTTCCTATCCGAATAGCTGTATTTCAACGGCTGGTCGGAGGAGCGATCGGGTGAAGCCCAAGTGACCGTCTTGGGGGAAGCGTCCAGGGGGACCGTGACCAGGACGTTGCGCTGTTCCTGGAACCCCTTGTCATAGTTGTGGTTCACCAGATGCACCAAGACCCGGCCCTTCCCTTCCATCACCGACACCATGGCGCCGGGGAGCGAACAGGCGGCCTCTTTGTCCGACGGCTCGACCTGGTGATAGAGGGCCGCGTGGGAACGGTAAAAGGCGGTGTAGCTTTTGAAAAAGGGCATCATGCCCTGCTGGTCGGCGGTAGGTTCGCCGGTGGCGGTCTTCAAATGGAAGGCGTAAAAGATCCCGTTGGCGTAGGCCTCGGCGGCGTAGAGCCGCCAATAATCCTCCCGTTCCTTTTGGGGCAGGGCCGTGTAGCGGTTGAGGGTGGGCGTGGGCCAGTCGATGAAAAGCACCACCGGCGCCCCCGGCGCCAATAGTTTCGACTGCGCCCGGAAGCGGCGGAACACGCTTTGCAATGAGACCTTCCCGTTCAAATGGCCGTCGATCACCGGCGTGTAATCGGCCATGCTCCCGTTGTCCCCGTCGTGGTTGTAATCCCAGAGGCCGATGCTCTCGAAATCCACGTTGGGCAGGATGCCGTTGCCCGTGATGAGCAATTTCCTCCCGTATTTTTCCTGGGCGTAGTCCTTGAGCTTGCGGACGATCTCGCCGAAATAGCGGTAGGGCTCGGCGGCGGCGGTGAAGCTCTTGGCCCCCGGCTCCACGTGGTCGTCGTAGGTCCTTCCCCATTCCTGGGCCAGCGGGTTGGCGGGTGACAGGGGGCTGTTGGTCCAGCCGTTGTCGGCCAGGTAGCGCAGGTAATTGAAATTGCGGCGCAGGTCCCCCGGCGGCAGGTCCCGTCGCAGCATGTTCCCCGGCTTCATCCCGAAGAGCTTGCCGAAGTCGGTCCCTGCCGGGTATTTGGCCAGCAGGTAGGCGTTGAAATCGGCCAGGTGGTAATCGTCGAAACCCTCGTTGTTGTCGTAGTGTTCGCCCTGGTAGTCCTGGTCCACCTCGTCGAAGAAGATCCCGTCCACACCGCCGTCGATCTGCACCTTGCCGATGTTCACCAGGTAATCCCGGTATTCGGGGGAGGCCAGGCTTCCCCGGTGGGCCCCGGGCACGATGTTGTCGTGGGGCACGATCTTGCCCGAGGCGTCCCGGCAGGCGATGCGGTCGAAGTCGTCCGGGGAGAACTCGTCGGCGAAAAGGACGGTCGCCGTGGTGCCGCCGATGAAGCGGATGTGCCCGGCGTGGCATTGGTCCACGT
>DASZRK010000017.1:300000-452737 GCA_035549195.1 bacterium | reverse complement strand
GCCGTCACGGTGGAAGTGTCCGTAGGGGTCCCCGTCGCGATCGGCGTCCCGGTAGCGGTCGAGGTCAAAGTTGAAGTCGGCGTAAAGGAAGCGGTGGAACTGTGGGTGGCTGTCCCAGTAGCGGTCGAGGTACCCGTGTGGGTCGGGCTGAAGGTGGAGGTCGTTGTGGACGTGGGCGTAAAGCTAGGGGTCGTAGTGGATGTATCGGAGGGTGTAAAGCTGTTGGTCGGGGTCCCGGTCGCCGTGGACGTGAAGGTGGAGGTCGGAGTGCCCGTAAAGGTGGGGGTCAGGCTGGCCGTTGGCGTGGCGGTGACCGTGGAACTGTTCGTGGAGGTCGCGGTCGAGGTCAAGGTGGAAGTAAAAACGAGGGTGGCCGTCGGGGTCGCCGAAGGGGGCGGGGGCGGCATGGTCGGCATCTGGGGCCCCACATGAGGGCAACCCGCCAGGAAGGCGGCAGCGCCAATGAGTATTAAATAAGCGTAAAGGATCCGAGGCATCGTGTCCCCTGGTCGAAAGCCGGCAAACCTAAATACAGGGGAAAGGCGGAAATGTTACCGGGGGCAGGGGTATTTAAAGTGAAGGAAACCCAGGAAATGGCCCCAAAGACGGGCCAAGACCGGTCCCCCTAAGGATGGGGGATGGTCTCCAGGATGGCTTGAAGGACCTTTTCGGTCTGGGTCAGGTCTTGAAAGACGAAGTCCGGCTTTTCGGCGGCCAGTTCCTCCACCTTATAGGGACCGGTCGCCACGGCGATGACCCGCACATGCAGGTGCCGACCGCAATGGATATCGTTGGGGGTGTCCCCGATGAGCACGATCTCCTTGGCGGTGAAATGGTGCCCTTTGTGATGTTTGGCGGCGTCCACCGCCCGCTGCGGTAGTTCGGAGCGCTGGCGGGCATTCTCCCCGAAGGCCCCGAACCCGAAATAGTGGTTCAGGCCATGGACGCCCAGTTTGATGCGGGCCCCTTCCTCGAAATTGCCGGTCAAAAGCCCCAAAAGCATTTCGGGATGTTTGTGCAAGGCTTCCAAAAGTTCCCGGATGCCCGGCTTCAAGGAAACATATTCGGGATTTTCGGTCGCCACTTTCTTCAACAAACCGAGATAGGTCGTGCGGATCTTGGGTAAAAGGCCCTCGATCTCGCTTTCGGGGACCCCGTTCTGTCCCAGGATCTCATGGATGATCTGGGTGTCCGTCTTGCCGCCGGGACGGTATTTGGAGGTGTCGATCGCGCGGGGCCGGCCGATCTCCCGGAAGGCCGCTTCCATGGCGTCCTTGAAGGGGTTCTCCCAGGCCTTGCGGACCGTGGTCAGGATGGTGCCGTCGATGTCGAAGAGGACGAGCCGGGAAGGTTTCATGGGGAGGATTTTAGCCGCGAATCAGCGCAAATCAACGCAGAAGAAAAAGACGATTTAGCCACAGATGCATGGGATGCACATAGATAGATCAAAAATGGATTTTCTTTTTAGCCATCTGTGTTTATCTGCGTTCATCCGTAGCAAATTGGATTTTTCTTTTTTTGGGGCTTTAAGGTTATCCCATGAATCCCATGCATCTGTGGCTAAATGGGGTTTGGTTTATTTGAGAACGGTGCCATCGGTGAAGGCGATCATGGTAGGGATCCAGACCTGCCGCAGGTCCTCCAACTTGGCCTTTTTGAGTTTTTCGAATGCTTCCGGCTTGAGCCGGTCGGTGGGGACGTTCCAATTGACCCCGATCACTTGGCCCGGTTCGATGGCGGCAGTGGTCTCGATGGAGATATCGGCGACCACTTCATGGAACTGGGTGGTAAAGCGCAGGGTCCCCCGCACGCCGTGGATCTCCTTGCCCATTTGGTTCTTCAACTCGCACTTGAGGGTGATCTTCTGGGACTTGTTATCGAAGATCCCGGTCACGTCGTTCACCACGTCGGTACTTTTCTCATAGACGTAGAAGCGAAGAGCCTTCTGCATCGCCGTTTCGTTGGAAGTGGCAGGGGGTGCTGTTTTCTTGGTTTTCTTTGCGAAGCTAGGAACAGCTAAAATCAAAGAACAAAAAATAAAAACAAAAACATTGATTCGATTGAAGGTCATGGATTTTTTGACTCCAATCCGCAATTTGCACACCTTCTTCCCAATAACGCTCCAACACTTAACGATTGTTGGCCCTTTAAAAAAAACCCAACATGAAAGTTTTTTCCACATTTCGGGCACTTCATATACCGGAAAGACCAAAAACAATAAAACCCATAGACGAAAAGTGGGAAAAAGATCAAAACTTCTATTAACTTATAAATTACTGGGTTTTGACCTTCTAAAAATTTGGATGTAATCACCGACAAGGGAACCAATATCCAAAAAATTAATATCCGAATCGAAAGAGAATGGATCTTCCTATAAACAACCGTTGAATAATTTTCATTCATCTGAGTTCACCCGAAATCAAAAACAGACGTTTTAAATGACCCTCTGATACTCGGTCAGGTCCTTCTTCCACACCACCACCCCGCAGAAGCGCTCGCCTTCGGGGCATTTGGGCAGGGTGCCCGCGAATGCGCGGAGCGAACAAGGCGGCAGGAGCCATTTACCGATACGGGGCTGGACTTCCCGCACCTGCTTGGCTTCGTCCACCGAGGCCTGCCAGATCTCCTCCTGGGCGTTGTAGCAGAGCCGCATGGCGTGTTTGTGATGCAGGTTCAGCAGGTCCGCCGACTCGGTGAAACGCACCGAGACCGCGTTGGGCAATAGATAAGAAGCGAACTCATCCGGGACCCCCATCTTTCTCAGCTTTCCGATGGCTTCCCAGCTTTGGTCCATGACCTGGGCAAAACGGGCCTTCAAAGCCTTGTCCTGCTCGAAAAGGATGGGCACCAGGTAATCGGGCTCATCGAGGGTCAAGGCGTGCAGGATGGGCCGGGAGGCCGGGGTCATGCGGTGGCGCTGGTCCTGCGAATCAGCGGTGTGGGTGATCTTCTTGCGGAACGTGTAATGGGGATGGAACAGGGCCCGGGAGAGCTTGCTGTGGGTGGTGACGTTGAGCGTCTCGCCCAGGTAGCGGTTCTTGGAGGGGTCCAGGGCCAAGAGGATCGCCTCATCGTCCGATAACTGGCCGGAGGGCACGCCGAACACTTCCCGGACCGCCGAGGCCAGCATCTTTTCTCCGCCATGGGAATAGTCCACCAATTTGGAAGTGTAGCCCTCCAAGGACGCGTCGAACTCCTGCCGATAGGCCTTCTGGGTGGCGGCGGTGGCCCGGAAGCCCTCGAAGATCTGGGCCTCGGCCGTGGAATCGAAATCCATCGGGTTTTCCATGATGGCTTGGTACTCCGGGGAGACCTTGAGCACTTCCTCCACCATCTTCCCCACCACCAGCTTTTGCTCGAGCGGCGCGTCGAAGGTCTGGCAAAGGCGCCAATAGCGCAAGAGGGTGAGCCCGGAGACCGTGTGGTAGAGATAAGCGAAGGTCGCCACTGGCAACACATAGCGGGCCACTTCCTGCGATTTCTTCTGGACCGCGGTCAGCACCTTCTTGGACCGGGGGTCGCCGCCCTTGAACCGGGCCAGGTATTCCCTTTCCACCAGGGGCTTCAGGGCTTCGGTCAATTCCTCATAAGCCTTGGTCTGCAGGGTCAAACAATCCCGGTAGACCTTCTCGGCTTCGGGGGACATGGGGGGCACAGCCATCTGGTCCGGGTGGACCGTCACGTAACGCTGGGACACTTGTTCGGAGTTATAGAAGGGATGGCTGTGCAGGAAGCTCCAGATGAATTGCCGGGACACGTTCTCCAGGGCGAATTGGAAGTGGGCGTGCTGGAGGGTGGTGTGGTGCCCCGCCTTGTAGATGGAGCGGGCCAGGTCGTCACGCCGCTGGCGGCGCTCCGCTTGCTTGATCTCGTCCAACCCCTCGCCCGCCACCTGTTCGGTGGTCACGATGCCCTTGCTTGAATAGCAGGTGCGGGCGGTGGCCACCGCGTTGTCGAAGGGCTTCTCGAAGGCGTTGACCAGGGTGACCTTGGGGGCGGCGGAGAGGAAGGTGTCTTGGGCGATCCGGACCAATTCGGGCATGGGGACTCTTGGGGTTTTTTCGTGGGAGAAGGAAGGCGTGGGTTCATTCTAACTGAACGTCCCGCGGCGATGGAAGGACCCGGTCTATAATGGCCCCACTTTATCCTGCGAGGTGATCGTTGGGGTCCTCCAAGCCTGGGAGCCATCCGCCCCTTTCACCCTCTCCTCCCCTCCTCGTTCTTTGCGGCTTTTTTCTTCTTTATCTCACCACGCTTTGTCCCACCTTCATGGACGATGATTCCGCCGAAACCATCACCGCCGGGACCCTATTGGGCATCCAACACCCGCCCGGTTACGCCCTGGACACCCTTTGGGTCAGGCTTTTCGCCTTCCTTCCATTGGGCGGTGCCGCCTTCCGGGTGAACCTGGGTTCGGCTTTCCTGGGGGCGTTGGGGGTCTTCCTTTTCTTCCTTCTTTCACGGCGGGTGCTCGGGTTCCTGGACCCGGGCAAGGCCGGGTCCCTGCGGATCTGGATCCTCCCCGCTTCCCTTTTCGCGTCCTTCTGCCTGGGCTTCTCCCATACCCAATGGGAAAAAGCCTTAGGCGCCAAAGGGGGTATTTATTTGATCCAAGAGGTCCTGCTCTTGGGGATCCTCTATGTTCGCCTGTCCGTCCCGGGCCCCAAGGGGTTCCTGCTCGCCTGCCTGTTGTCCGGCATGGGTTTGGCGAACCATTGGGAGACCCAAGTGCTCTTCCTGCCCCTGCTGGCGGTCTTCTTTTGGCCCTTGGGCCCCGCCGACAGGACAGCCCTTCCCAAGGAATGGGCGCCGTACGGACCGCCTTTCCTGTTCCTAGGGCTTTCCCCTTTGCTCCTGCTCCCATTGCGCGCGCACTTGGATCCCTTGCCCGACCTGGGGCATCCCGACCATTGGGACCGGTTCCTTAAATGCATTTTTCGGGGCTACACCTTCGGCCGCGAACCCGGCCTCTTGGGTTCTCTTTGGGATATCGCGCGCGGCACCGGCTCGTGGGCGGTCTTGGGGTCGGTCTGGACCAGGATCTGGAAGGAACAGGTCTCTTATATACCTGTCCATTTCTGGAACAATCCGGGCCCGCTCGCCCTTGCCTTCGGGGTCCTAGCGATCCTTGGGGCCGGGAGAGCGGGTGCGCGAAAGATCCTGGTGCTGGTGTTCTTGCCCTTGGTCCCATTGCTGGCCGTCTTCACGGTCGCCCTTTGGGTCCCACTGAACGTCCCTCACGCCTGGCTGATGGACAATTACCTCTTACCGGCGGACGCCTTGGTCTGTTTATTGGCGGCCATGGGACTTGGGATCCTGGATCGCTTGAAGGAAGGCCCGACCAAACCCCACATCCTTTGGTTCTTCGCTTTGTTGGTCCTTTTCAACGGCGCCACGGCCTATCGGCTCATGAATGAAACGAAGCAGACCTTGCGTTACGACTACGGGACGAACCTCCTGCGTTCCCTTCCCAAGGCCTCCCTTTTCTTCGCCGAGGGCGACGAGGATTATTTCCCGCTTTACTACCTCCAGCTCGTGGAAGGACGCCGGCCGGATGTCCGGATGATCCCTTCCTTCACTCTTTTCGAGACCTGGGGCTGGGACCAGCTCGAGCGCTCCCATCCCGAACTGGGCCTGGGGTCCCGTGAAGGGGTACCGGACGACCCCTACCATCGCATCGAGACCGCCCTCGGGCGGTTGGTCTCCAAAGGCCGGGACCGGATCCCCATCGGCTACTCCTATTTCAGCGGGGCTTTCCACCATTACTACCTCCAGGGTCAAGGGACCGCGAAAGCGTTGCCATCCGGGAACCTCCTGCTTCTTGAAACCCGGGCCCTCCAGGGAGTGGATCTTTTGGCGCCCGGGGGCTTGCGGCTCCGCCATTTCACCGATTGCCCCTCCAACGCCCATCCTTCCTTGACGGGTATCTGGCGCGTCTACCGGGCCGTGGGCGTCGCTCCCTAAGCGGCCCTTGCTTCCTTTCTTTTGGGGACCGTAAGATTAGGGCTTAGTTCCCAAAACAAGGAAAGACCATGCCCTCCAAGCCCATTAATTTGAAGGAACTCCGCGCCTCCGGCTACCCCGACCGCACGGTCAAGGAAGAGATCGAGGCGAACCTCCTGGCCAAGCTGAAGAAGGGCGAACCCCTCTTCCCCGGCATCCACGGCTTCGAGGAGACCGTCGTTCCCCAGCTCATCAACGCCGTCCTTTCCCACCACGACATCGTACTTTTGGGGGAAAAGGGACAGGCCAAGAGCCGCCTCATGCGCTCACTGGTGAACTTCCTGGACGAGGAGATCCCGGTCGTGAAGGGATGCGAGATCCACGACCACCCTTACCACCCCATCTGCGCCTCCTGCCGTAAGAAGCTGGCCGAGCACGGGGAGAACCTGGAGATCGCCTGGATCGGCCGTGAGGCCCGCTACGGGGAGCGCCTTTCGCCCGGCACCAAGATCGCCGACTTGATCGGTGACCTGGACCCGGCCAAGGTGGCCGCCGGGAACCCGCTGGCGAGCGAGGAAGCCATCCATTTCGGCCTCATCCCCCGCATGAACCGTGGCATCTTCGCCGTGAACGAACTACCCGACCTGGAATACCTGGTGCAGGTCGCCCTCTTCAATATCCTGGAAGAACGCGACATCCAGGTGCGGGGTTATCCCATCCGCTTCGACCTGGACCTGTTGCTCCTTTTCACCGCGAACCCCGAGGAATACACCCGCGCGGGCAAGATCATCACCCAGTTGAAGGACCGCATCGGGGCCGAGATCAGGACCCACTACCCCTTGACCCGGGAACTGGGCCTTCAGGTCATCCATCAGGAAGCCCGCATGCCGAAGGATGGGGACGCGAAGCTGGTGGTCCCCGCCTTTATGGAAGAGATCATCGAGCAGATCACCATGGAAGCGCGTAAGAGCCCCTATGTGAACCAGAAATCGGGGGTTTCGGCCCGTCTTTCCATCGCCAACTTCGAGACCATGGTGGCCAATTCCCGCCGCCGGGCGGTGGTCTTGGGCGAGGCCGAGGCCGTCCCCCGCATCTCGGACCTGAACTATCTCTATACCTCCTCCGCGGGCAAGATCGACCTGGACCCGTTCCGGGAAGAGACCGTCACCGAGCGGCAGGTCTTCGAGAAGATCATGGATAAGGCCATCCTGACCGTCTTCAAGGAGCACATGGAGAAGGACCATCTGGAGCTGACCATCCCCGACATGTCGGGTGAGAAGCACATCCGGGTTTCGGACCTGACCCCCGCGGGCGACTACAAGAAGATGATCTCCCAGATGCCGCAGATCTGGGAGCCGGTCCAGCACCTGGCCGAGGGCAAGAGCGAGACCTATCAGGCTTCCTGCGTGGAATTCGTGCTGGAAGGCCTGCATTTGTCAGGCAAGCTCACCCGCAACAAGGTGGGGGAGATGATGGACTACCAGACTTCCGCCGCCCCGAAGAAGAAACCTGTCTAACCACAGAGAGCACGGAGAGCACAGAGAAAGGCCTTCTTTTGTTCACAAACTCCTTTTCTAAACGGACGATACGATCAAATTCTTTCACTCAAAATGGTTTCCTCTGCGATCTCTGTGCCCTCTGTGGTGAAAGGGCCTTAACTTGATAACCCACGACTATTCCGAATGGCACGAGCCCGAGGAACCGCCCTTCACCATGCAGGACCTGGTGAACGCGGTGAAAGAGCTCATGATGCGCTACCACGTCACCTTCGACGAGGCCCTGCGCCACCTGCAGGAGAAAGGCATCCCCTACAACCAGTTCCTCAAGACCAGCGGCCTCACCGACCTGGTGGAGGGCTACCTGAAGGAGATCGAGCGCCTGAAGAAAGAGATCCTCGAGAAATACCGGTTGGACAACGTCCTCAACCGGCTCGAGCAGGAGATCCGCCGCAAATCCGCCGAGCTGGAACAACAGGTCGCGCGCCTCAAGGATAAGGACATCGCCAAACGCCTGGACGAGGCCCTGGACAGCCGAAACCCTTCCCAGCTCTACAACCTGGACTGGCAGTTGTCCCGCCTCAAGAACAAGAACGCCGAGATCGCCCGGGACCTGCTCCAAGAACTGAACCTGCTCTGGCAAAAGATGGCCGAGCTGGAGGACCTTTACCAAAAACACACCTTCACCGGCCAACAGGACCCGAACCCCGAGGAGTCCCGCCGCCTGAAGGAACGCCTGGAGACCCTGGACCGGTTGGAACAGCAGTTGAAGGACGCCCTGGAGCACGGCGATCTCTTCAATATGGAAGCGGAGACCCTCAAGGACATCCTGGGCGAGGAAGCGGCCCAGGCGCTCCAGGCGAAACGGGACGAGCTCAAGAAGCAGTTCAACGAAGCCATCCAGGCCACCGGCGACGTGGACTACGACGAGGACAACGACATTTATAAGATCACGCCCGGGGCCGCCCGTAAGATCGGCGAGAAGACCCTAAGGGAGGTTTTCTCCCGCCTCTTCACCGACGGGATGGGCCGCCACCACGCCACCTACACCGGCGACGGCAACGTGGAGATGACCCCCACCCGCCCCTATGAGTTCGGCGATTCCCTGACCTCGCTGGACCTGTCCGGGAGCCTGCTCAATTCCGCCATCCGCCAGATGGGCACACCGGAGAGGATGAAGGACGGCCGCATCAGGATCGACAGCCGGGATTTCCAGGTCCACCAGACCAAGGGCGCCGCGGCCTCGGCCATCGTCATGCTGATCGACCAGTCGGGCTCCATGAGCCGCTATGGGCGTTTCTACAACACCAAGAAGCTGGCCCTGGCGCTGGATTCCCTCATCCACACCGAATATCCCGAGGACAAGCTCTACTTCGTGTGCTTCTCCACCTTCGCCAAACAGATCCCCGTGGGGGCCATCCCCGAGCTCGCCCCCAAGCCCATTTCCATCATGGGCGGCGCGGTCAACATGCGGGTCGATTTCTCCAAAGGACTCACCCAACGGGACCGGGATTCCATCCCCCAGCATTTCACCAACTTGCAGAAGGGCCTGGAACTAGCCCGGGTGCTCTTGGCCAACGCTGAAACGAGGAACAAGAGCATCCTCTTGATCACCGACGGCGCCCCCACCGCTTTTTACGAGGGCTCCCATCTTTACCTCACCTATCCGCCCAACGAACGGACCTATCAAAGGACCTTGCGGGAAGTCCGGGCCGTGACCGACGAGGGCATCACCATCAACACCTTCATGATGGGCAACGAGGTGGATATGGGCTATTTCGGCGAGGGGGATTTCCTGGAGGCCATGCATAAGATCAACCAGGGCCGGCTCATCTTCCCCGCCCCCGAGAAGCTGACCCAATATGTGCTCCGGGATTTCCTGGACCACAAGCGCAAGATCATCCAGATTTAACCTTCCCGGGCGGCTTATTTCCTTGGAGCCCGAAAAGCTCCCTTCCTATACTGGCTCCATCCCATTCGAAAGGTATTCCATGAAATCCTTCCTGGCCGCCCTATCCCTTTGCTTCCTCCTTTCCGCCCCCCTGCGCGCCGAACTCCATCCCCTGCAAGGTCCCGCCACCGGCCGGATCGGCGACATGGCCGATATCAAGGTTCCGGAAGGCTACGAGTTCTTCCCCAAGGACGACATGAAGGAATTCATGGAAAAGACCCACAACCTCTATTCCGGCGACGAGCTGGGTGTCCTCTACACCAAGGATGAGAACGGCTTCATGGCGCTCTTCACGTTCGAGGACACGGGCTACATCAAGGATGCCGCCAACGAGAAATTGGACCCGGACGCCATGTGGAAGCAGATGGTCGAGAACGAGAAGGACGCCAATGAGGAACGCAAGAAAAAGGGTTGGGAGGAGATGCACCTGGTCAAATGGGCCGAAGAGCCCCATTACAACCCGGACACCCAGCGCCTGGAATGGGCCGAAGTGATCGAGGAAAAGGGCCAGCAATTCGTCAACTTCAACACCCGCATCCTGGGCCGCAAGGGCGTCATGCGGGTCATCGTGGTGCCCCATGGGGAGGATTGGCAGGCCATGCTGGGTCCCTTGAACCATACGCTGGATGGCTTCGATTACACCAGCGGCAACAAATACTCCGAGTGGAAGACCGGGGACAAGGTGGCCGAGTTCGGGCTGGCCGCGCTGGTCGTGGGCGCCGCCGGGGCGGTCGCCGCCAAGACGGGGCTCCTGGGCAAGCTGGGCGGCTTCTTCGCCCTACTGGTCGCCAAGCTGGGCAAGCTGCTGATCGTGGCCTTGGCCGCGGTCGGGGCCTTCTTCAAGAAGATTTTCGGCGGCGGCAAGGGCAAGGATAACGACCAAAACCCGCCGCCCCCGCCGCCCCAGGTCTAGGTCCGGATCCTTAGAATTTTTCCTCCAGGCCGGCCATGAGCCATTTCCAGATCTTCGTCGTGCTCGCGTCGGCCATCTATCTGGCCGAGTGCCTGGTCTATGCCGGGGAGGCGGGCTGGATCCTGCTGGGTTGGGGCAAGGCCTTCACCCTTCACCGGGGACCGGGCCTGCGCTCGCGCAACCCTTGGCCGGCGGGCTTCTGCTATCGTTTCCCACCGTCCTCGCCTGTTCCCAACGGTCCCTCCCGGCTATCCCTCCCCGAGGCCAAGGACCGCTACCAGGATTTCCTGGCCTTCGACCGGACCCTTAAGTCCTGGTCCCGCATCCTGATCGGGCTGGGCGCCACCGCCTTCCTGCTGTTCGTCCTGCGGAAAGGTTTCTGGCTGGCCTGGGGCCTCTGGGCCTTCGCCTTCCTCTTCGTTCACCTGACCCTGGTCGTCGTCTTCTGGCGTGGGTTCGGAAAGCTCTATCCGGAAAAGAAATGGGCGCGCATCCGAAAGACCCTTCTTTGCGCCGTCTCACCCTGGCTCTCCTCCCGGGCCATGGACCTCCTGGCCGACCCGCTCTTCGATCATTTCCATCCACTGGTGGCGGGGAAACTGCTTTTGGCGGACCGGGACTTCGAGGGTTGGGCCCGGCGTTGGGTGCTGGAACTTCGCTATCCACCGGCCCTGGCGGGCGTGGCGGAGGTGCCCCTCCTTCTGGAAAAGGACCGGGAAGGGGAGGAACGGACGATCGTTCAGTGGCTTCAGGAATGCGGCCTTGAAACCGTCGGCTTATGGGCGCCGATGGCCCCCACGGGCCCCCAGGACCGGAGCTATTGCCCCCGTTGCGAGGTGGCGTACCGGTCCCTGGAAGGTTCCTGCAAGGATTGCGGCCGCGACCTGGTTCCTTTTGGGGATGCCCATTCCGGGGTAGGATAAGGACGCCTCTTTATCCCCCGAAGGACCCGCCTTGAGACCCACGCTTCGGCTGAAACTTTACGCCGGCTTCGGCATCCTCCTGGTCTTCATCTTTGCCATTGGGACCCTTTGTTATTCAAGCCTCAACCGCATGTTGGACGACGACCGTAGGGTGGACCATTCGGAGAACGTCATCTCCAAGATCGAGGCCTTTGAGATCAACCTCAAACGGGCCCAGGCGGATTACCGGGCCTATCTTCTCTCGGACCACTCCACGCTCCTTCAATTGGCCGAGTCCGAGATGAACCTGGCCTATAAGGACGCCTTGGAACTCCAAAAGATGACCGAGGATAACCCCAGCGAAAAGCAACGTTTCGAGACCCTCATGCCCCTTTTGCAACAGCGTCTGCAGAACTTCGAGGCCAACCGGAGCCTTTGCCTCTCCGGCCATTTTGAAAAGGCGGTGGAGCAATTCAAGGCTCTGCATCCCGTCCAGGCGATGGACCCCATCGACCACTTGACCGCCCAGACGATCGCGGAGGAAGAGAACCTCCTCATAAAACGGAGGGATTCGGAGACGAGCTCCTCCCACATGACCTCGATGATCGTTGTGGCGGGCGGTGTGGCCGCCACCCTTTTCGCCATCCTCGCCCTCTTCGCCATCGGCCAGGAGATCAAGAAACGCGAAGCCGCCCAGGAGTTGCTCCAGCTCAACGAACACCGCCTTTTCCAGTTCCTGGAGGCCATCCCCCTGGGCATCTTCGTGCTGGACGCCAAGGGGAAACCCTTCTACGCCAACCAGAAGGCCCGGGAGCTCCTGGGCAAGGGCATCGTGGCCTTCTCCGAATCCAAGGACCTTTCCACCATTTATTCCTCCTTCGTGGCAGGGACCGAGGATCCCTATCCCAATGAAAAGAGCCCGGTGGTCCGGGCCCTTAACGGAGAGCGTAGTTCGGTCGAGGATATGGAGATCCATCATCCCGATGGACGGATCATTCCCATCCAGGTCTGGGGCACGCCCGTCACCGACCTGAAGGGCAACGTGAACTTCGCCCTGGCGGTCTTCAGCGACATCACGGAGCGCAAGCAGGTGGAGGAGATGAAACAAAGCCTCATCTCGGTGGCGTCCCATCAGTTGAAGACGCCGGTGGCGCAGATCAACGGCTACATCGAGAACCTGTTGGACGGCCTGGCCGGGGAGTTGTCGGCTTCCCAGAAGGATTACCTCATGGACATGCGGGAGATCGGCGTGGCCAACTTCCGTCTCATCAGCGACTTCCTGAACCTCTCCAAGATCCAGCGGGGACTGCTGGACCCCTCGCTGGAGCGGGCCAGTTGGTCCACCATCGTGGAGTTCGGCCTGCGGGACTACAAGGAGATCATCTCCCGCAAGGGATTGGAACTGCGGCTGGAGGGACTGGAGAAGGACGTCTTCGTCATGGCCGACATGGACAAGACGGTGGAGGCCCTGCGGAACCTCATCAGCAACGCCGTGAAATTCACCGATAGGGGCTCCATCACCCTGCGGGTGGAAGTGAAGGCCCCCTGGGGGACACTGAGGGTCGCCGACACGGGCCCGGGCATCAGCGAGGCCGCCATGAAACAGATGTTCAGCCAGAAACGCATCCTGGGCGAGGAGGCGGGCCGGGCCGGCGCCGGGATCGGCCTTTACATCGTCAAACGCTTCCTGGATGTGCAGGGCGGGTCGATCGCCGTGGAGACCGAGAAGGGCAAGGGCACCTGTTTCGCCCTTTCACTTCCCCTGGCTCCCTGAGGTCCCGCGGTCCTTTCCCTCAAGGCCCGTCGGTCGGCGTTCTCCCCCGGCTTCCCCTTCCGCCGCCTCCCGTTCCGCGACCAAGGCCAGGGCCTCGGCGGTAGGACAAAGGTTCAAGGGCGCCCGCTCCGCCTCCTGAAAGGCCCATCGGGCTTCCTCAAGTTTCCCAAGCCTCAAAAGAAGGGCCCCGAGCCTGTAATAAAGATGGGCCGCGGGATAACCCTGGACGGACCGGCGGAGGGCGGTCTCCAACTCCCGGGGCGGGTGGCCCAAGAAATAATAGAACAGGCTCGCCATCCTTTCCCAAAAGCAGGAGACCAGATAGGGATCCCGGAGCACCAGGGGATAATGCCGGAAGGCCTCCTCAAGGACTTTTCCAGCCGGTTCGTTCTCCGTGGCGAGGAAACGGGCCCTCTCGATATCGTCGAAGCAGACGGAGGCGGCCAACCATCCTTCGATCCGGGGGCGGTCCTTCTCCCCCAAGGGCAGGAGCATCAAGGCGCTCGGCCCTCCCCCGGAACGCTCCTTCCCCAGGACATACCATCGGGCGTCGGGAAAGCCCGCGTCCAGGAAAGGCCGGTAGTGGAGGTTCGTCAAGGCCGCGGCCCAACGGGCCTTCCCGACGGACGTCGACGTTCCCGCGTTGCCCAGGGAGGAAGCGGCCCGGATGAAGGAAAGGTCGAAGGAATCGTCGGGACAAAAATCGGGGAACAGCACCCCCGGACCCTGTTCCTTCACTTGCTCCCGCAGGATCCGGTAAGCCCGGTATCGTTCGATGGATTTTCCCGTCCCACGAAAAAGATCGGGCCGGTCATCGATGTTCCGGTAGGGAAGGTTCAGCTGCCTCCAATCCATCCCCCCCGAGACGGCGAGGAAGGACAATAACAAGGGGACCCGCCATCCCGTGGGAAAGGTCACCAAAAAGGATCGAAGACCCAGGGCTGCCGCCCAAAGCACCCATGGAAGGATGGAGACCACCCGGTAGGGTTCCATGTTCATGCTCAAGTATCCGGGGGCCAAGAAGAGGAAAAAGACCGCCAGGAAGAGGTACAACCAGGCGCGGCGCGCCCGGTAAAGGACGGCCAAACCCGTCAGGAAAAGGGCCCCCAGGAGGGGATTGAAATAGCCCCCTTCCCCATCGCCCCCAAAAAGGATCCGCAGGTATCCGCCGAGTGAATCCAGGACCTGCCAGGAACCATCCGGACCTTTCCAAAAACCGACGCTCAGGATATGGCCACCGACCCTGCCCTGCGTCCATTCCCAGGCCAAGGGCACGACCGCCAAAGCCCCGGCCGCCAGGAAAATGGATCTTTCCTCGGCCGCTCTTTTCGACCGGCCCGAGACGAGGAGGAACCCGATCACCAGGGCCAAGGAGACGGGGGCAAAGGACGGGAAAGTCCAATAGCCCGACGCCGTCCAAAAACCCAGGATCACCGCCCAAACCCGTCGGTCCGGTCCCACGGTCTTCGAATATTTTCCCAGGAAATAAACGGCCATGCATTCCCAGGCCGGAAGCCAGACCCCCCAGATGCCGGTACGGCCCAGATAAAGCGGCCAATAGCTCACGGCCAGGAGGGATCCCAACAACCACCCTTGTCCACGTGTGGTCCAGATACGCAAAGCCGGAACGGCCGCGATCGGGATGAGAAGTGAGGACATGGCCGCTGGGAACCAGGTCGTCAGGAAGGAATCATGGCTGATGCGCCAAACAGCCGCGCAGGCCCAGATCCAGGGTGCCGGGATCTGCCCTCCGAAAAAACCCTTCCAGACGCCCATTTGCCCGAAATGCTCGGCCAGGTAGCCTCCCGTTTCCTCATCCGAACTGGGCCAGGCGGCCAATGTATCCAACCGCCAAAAACGGAGGAGGACCGCCACGGCCAACAGCAGGGCCGGGACCCACGATGGAAAAAAGAACTCCTCCCGGACCAGGGTCTTTCCATCCGGAACGGACCGGGAAGCCCTCCCCAAGAGGAAAAGAAAGGGAAGGACGATGCCGCCCAGGACCAGGGCCCAGGGCCACGGCCCGGAAAGGGTCCGATGGCCCAAAAGGAAGAAAGCGAGGATGAAGAGAGCCGCCGGGAGCCCGTCCAGGGGCGCGGGGAAAGGTCGGATTTTCTTCCTTTGAAAGGCCATAACGTTCAGTCTAAATGAACCCCTGGTATAAAAAAAGGAACGAAGGGCTGGAAGCCTCCGGCGATCGATCGGTTCCTGGTAAAATCCCCGGATGAAAGATCCATACCCCTCCGGCGGTATATGGTTGGCCGTCTTCGTGGCGGCCCTGGGTTACTTCGTCGACGCCTACGACATCATGCTTTTCTCCATCGTCCGCAACCAAAGCCTCGACGGGCTCGGCATCCCCGCGGACCAGGCCCTGGAAGTGGGCGTGCGGCTCTTGAACTGGCAGTTGGCGGGTTTCCTCCTGGGCGGTCTCTTCTGGGGCATCCTGGGCGATAAGAAGGGCCGGCTTTCCGTCCTTTTCGGTTCCATCATCCTTTATTCCGTCGCCAACATCGCCAACGGCTTCGTCCACGGCGTTGAAAGTTATTCCTTCTGGCGCTTCCTCGCCGGGGTCGGCCTCTCGGGGGAACTGGGCGCGGGCGTCACCCTGGTCAGCGAGCTGATGCCCCGGGAAAAACGGGGCTGGGGTACCACCCTCATCACCACCGTGGGGGTCACGGGCGTGCTGGTGGCCGCCTTGGTGGGCCAGCGTTTCGATTGGCGCACCGCCTATTTTGTGGGCGGGGGCATGGGACTGGTCCTGTTGGTGCTCCGGCTGGGAGTGCGGGAGTCGGGGCTTTTCCTGGCCCTGGAGAAGAAGACGGGCGCCTCGAAAGGGGATTTCTTCCAGTTCTTCCGATATCCCCGTAAGGGCTTGATCTTCCTAAGCCTCATCCTCGCCACCTTCCCGGTCTGGTTCATCGCGGGAGTGCTTCTGACCTTCTGTCCCGAGATCGGGAAGGGCATGGGGATGACGGAACTTCCCTCGCCCGGGCGGGCCATTTTCTTCGCCTACCTGGGACTCCCCCTGGGGGATCTCGCGAGCGGGACCTTGAGCCAGTTGTTCCAGAACCGCAAGAAGGTCATCGCCTCCTTCCTGGTCCTCAACGCCCTCTCCGTCACCTCCACCCTGCTCTGGGGCGGCACCTCCCTCACCGTCTTCTATGCCCTTTGCGGCTGCATGGGCTTCTCGGCGGGTTTCTGGGCGGTGGCCGTCACCTCGGCCGCCGAGCAGTTCGGGACCAACCTGCGGGCCACCGTGGCCACCTCCGGCCCCAACTTCGTGCGGGGATTGACGATCCCCGTGACCTTGGCCTTCAAGGCCCTCATCCCGGTCTGGGGCGTCCTGGGCAGTGCGTCGGCCCTCGCGGCCCTTGTCCTGGCGGCCGCCTTCTTCGGCCTGAGCAACTTGAAGGAGACCTACGGCATCGACCTGGATTACATGGATTGAGGCCCACCCTACTCCTTTACCCTGAAGTCTTGGGATCCGGCGATAAGGACCCCGAGTCGGCCTTTTTCCCTTCTTCTATTTTCTTGGTGAACTTGGTGCCCTTGGTGGTGAAAATGCTTTTACTCCATACCCGAGAGGAGTTTTCATGAACGTCCTGCCCCTCATCCTGACCGCCCTTCTGGTCATGATCATCGCCTACCGCTACTACAGCTACTTCCTGGCCACCAAGGTGGTGGTGCTCGACGACCGGCGCGCCACCCCCGCCCATCTGCTGAACGACGGGCACAACTACCACCCCACCAACAAATGGGTCCTGATGGGCCACCACTTCGCCGCTATCGCGGGGGCGGGCCCCCTCATTGGCCCGGTCCTGGCCGCCCAGTTCGGCTTCGTGCCCAGCTTCATCTGGCTGCTGGCGGGCGTCTGCCTGGCCGGCGCCGTGCATGATTTCATGATCCTGGCCGCTTCCATCCGCAGGAAAGGCCGCTCGCTCGTGGATATCCTCCGCCACGAGATCAGCCCCCTCTCGTCCGTGATGGGCGCCATCGCCATCTTCATCATCGTCATCCTGGCCCTGGCGGGCCTGGGGATGGCCGTCGTGAACGCCCTGAAGGCCAGTCCCTGGGGCGTCTTCTCCATCGCGGCCACCATTCCCATCGCCTTCCTGGTGGGCTTTTGGATGCGCAAAGGCCCCTCGGCCATCGTCCCGGCCAGCATCGTGGGGGTAGCCCTGGTCTTCTTCGCCGTGGTCTTCGGGGACCATATCCCCGGTTCCCCCCTCGCCCCCTACTTCACCTTCTCCCGGGAAGGCGTCATCGGGGCCCTGGCGATCTACGGTTTCCTGGCTTCCGTGCTCCCCGTCTGGATGCTCCTCACTCCCCGGGACTACCTGAGCTCTTATATGAAGGTGGGGACCATCGCCTTGCTGGTGCTGGGGATCATCGTCGTGGCCCCGGACCTGCATATGCCCGCCTTCGGCTATGTGGACGGCGGAGGGCCCATCATCCCGGGCAAGCTCTTCCCCTTCGTTTTCATCACCATCGCCTGCGGGGCCATCTCGGGTTTCCACGCCCTGGTCTCCTCGGGCACCACCCCCAAGATGCTCGATAAGGAATCGGACGCGCGGGTGATCGGCTATGGCTCCATGCTCATGGAGGGCCTGGTCGGCATCGTGGCGCTCCTGTCCACCAGCGCCCTTTTCCCCGGCGACTACTACGCCATCAACCTGCCCGCCGACAAGTTCGCCGCCCTGGGACTGACCCCCGTGAACCTGCAGGCCCTGTCCCAGGCGGTCGGCGAGAACGTGGCGGGCCGGCCCGGCGGGGCCGTGTCCCTGGCCCTCGGTTTCGCCCAGATCTTCAGCGGCTTCCCCGGCTTGGAGCGGCTCATGGGCTACTTCTACCATTTCATGATCATGTTCGAGGCCCTCTTCATCCTCACCACCATCGACGCGGGTACCCGCGTGGCGCGTTTCCTGGTGCAGGAATTCTTCGGGCGCTTCTACAAGCCCCTGGAGGACACCAACTGGATGCCCGGGACCGTCCTTTCCACCGCTTTGGTCGTCTTCCTTTGGGCCTGGCTCATCTGGGGCGGATCGGTCGCCACCATCTGGCCCATGTTCGGCACCGCCAACCAGCTCTTGGCCTCCATCGCCCTGGCCGCCTCCACCAGTGCCCTCATCAATTCGGGCCGCACCCATTACATCTGGGCGACCTTGGTGCCCATGCTTTTCGTGGCGGTCACCACCCTCTCGGCCTGCTGGCTGAACATCACCGATAACTTCCTGCCCTTGGCGGCCGCCCATCCGGACAAGGCCTTCCAGGCCTACGCCAACGTGGCCGCGACGGTCATCATCATGGTCTGCGCGGTGGTGGTGCTGTGGGAATCGGGCCATCGCTGGTACCAGATCCTGGCCTTGAAAAAACACCCCAAGGCCGTCCACGACAAGGCCCACAAGGGCCATGAATTGCCGGATTATGGATGTTGTTGAGATATCTTAAGGAGGATTCGATGAAAACATGCCTGAGGCTGTCCGCCGCCCTTCTTCTGGGCCTTTTCCTTTGTCTCCCCGCCCGATCGGATGCCGCCACCTCGCTGGCATGGCACCGCCACACCACCGACTATTACCTGGTGGCCCTCCCCCAAGGTTGGGAGGTCAACGAGAACATGAAGATGGGCCTTTACGCCATTTCCCTCGTCTCGGTCAGGCCCTTGAAGCCCAACGATGTTTTCCGGGAGAACGTCAACGTGGTGACCGAGAACGTGGACCCTTCCTTCGACTTGACGGAATACGTCAATACCAACGTCACCGGCATGAAAAAGGCCCTCAACCAGTTCCAGCTCATCAATTCCGGCGAGTTGCAAGGGGCCTATACCCCCTGCCGCTACATGACCTATACCCAGGTGGCGGAACAATACAACGGGACCCTCAAGGCCGTCGTGTTCTTCTACCTGTCGCATGGAAAGGCTTACTCCATGACCTGCACCTCGACCCAGGAGAGTTTCGCGGCTTGGTTCCCCACCTTCGTGCAGATCGGAAAGAGCTTCAATTTCCCCAAGGCCCAATGACGCCGGGTCACGAGGGCCTTTTCCGCTGATCCGTCATCCGGGAGTCCCAAATGCGGGAATGGCATGACAAATTCTTTGCCGGAACCTACACCCGGATCCTGGCGCATACCTTCACGAAACACGCCACCCGGGAGCAGGCCCGCGGCATCAAACACCTCCTGGGCCTGCGGAAGGGCCAAAAGGTCTTGGACCTGCCCTGCGGACAAGGACGGGTGACCTTGGCCCTGGCCCGGATGGGCATCCGGGCCATCGGCGTGGATCGCCAACCTCATTACATTCGCCGGGCCAAAACTTTGGGACACCGGGCCCACCTCAAGGCGGAGTTTCAGGTGGGCGATATGCGGGAAACGTCTTTTCAGGGCGAATTCGACGCCGCCTTCAATTGGTTCGGCAGTTTCGGTTATTTTAACGCCCGGCAGAACAAGAAGGTCCTGGCGAATTTCTTCCGGGCCCTGAAGCCCGGCGGTCGATTTGTCCTGCAGTGCCCCAATAAGGACTGGATCAAGCGGAACTTCAAGCCGGTCATGGAAGCCACCATCGCGGGCATCCGGATGACCCAAAGGAACCGTTGGGAAGCCAAGGACCGGAGCATCCGGACTTATTGGACTTTCCAATCGAAGACCAAGACCGATCGCTATGTCTCGGTCATGCATCAATACGATAAAAAGGATCTGGCCCGCTTGCTAAAAAGCGTCGGCTTCCGAAAAATAAGATTCTTCGGAGGCCTTTCGGGCAAGCCCCTCCACGAGGACTCCGCCGGGATCATCGCGGTCGCGGCCAAACCCAAGTGACTGGAATTGAAGGCGGAAAATGAAAAAACGCAAACTAGGCTCCCAGGGTCTCCAGGTTTCCGAACTCGGGTTGGGATGCATGGGCATGAGCTATGCTTACCATCCGGTCGAGGAGGCGGATTCCCTCAAGGTCCTGGACCGGGCTTTGGAACTGGGCATCAATTTCTTCGACACCGCCGAAGCCTATGGGCCTTTCAAGAACGAGGAACTCCTGGCGAAAGCCTTCAAGGGCCGCCGCGACAGGCTGGTCCTGGCCACCAAGGTGGCCTGGAAAGAGGGGAAGGCCGGGCCTGAGAACCTGGATGGTTCCCCCGCCGCCCTCCAAAAGGCGGTCGAGGGATGCCTTTCCAGGCTCCAGACCCCTGTCATCGACCTTCTTTATCTCCACCGGGCCGACCCCAAGGTCCCCATCGAGGAATCGGTCGGCGCCATGGCCCAATTGGTGAAGCAAGGCAAGGTCCGCTACCTGGGGTTGAGCGAGGTGGGACCCAATACGATCCGAAAAGCCCACGCGGTCCATCCCATCACCTGTCTGCAGAGCGAGTATTCCCTTTGGGAGACGGCCATTGAGGATGGGATCCTGCCGGTCCTGCGGGAATTGGGCATGGGCCTGGTACCCTTCAGCCCGGTGGGCCGGGGATTCTTGACCGGGGCCATCAAGAGTTATGAGGATCTGGGGCCCAATGATATGCGGCGTAACCTGCCGCGGTTCCAGGGCGAGAACTTCAAGGAGAACATCAAGCTGGTGGAGGAAGTGACGAAGCTGGCCAAGACCAGGGGGGCCACCGCCACCCAGGCCGCCTTAGCTTGGCTCATGAACCAGGGGGAGGACATTGTTCCCATCCCCGGCACGACCCAGGTGAAGCATTTGGAGGAGAATGTGGCGGCCTGTGACATCCCCTTCACTTCCGAGGACTTCAGGGCCATTGATGGGATCTTGGAAAAATTCCGGGTTTCCGGGAACCGCTACAATGAATCCATGGCGAAGATGGTGAATAAGGACTGATATCCCTTAGATCCTGTCCAAAATATCCTTCTTCCAAACCTCCAACCCCTCGACCTTCTTGAACAAGGTCCCTGTTTCCTGGCTCTGCTTCTTCCAATCCTCCAATTCCGCGCTGCTCTCCTTCACATGAAGGACGACGGCCCCATGGGCTTCCAGCTTCTTGATGATGCTCATCATCTCAAGCCGGGCCGTGCGGATGGCGGCCTCGCTGACGCCCAATTTCAGGAAGTAATGCACGTCGTCCTGGATCATCTCCCAGCTCTTCTTGGACATGGCCTTTTGGAGGTTCTTGAGGGCGGGGGTCTTGTAACCCATCATGGCCTGGGCCAGGACCTTGGCGTCCACCTCCCGCAGGATGGCCTGGAGGGTCATAGGCTCGAGCTTCTCGCAGAGTTCTTCCAGGATGGGCTCGGCGTTGGGCACATAGTAAACGCCTAATTTATGCTCGACGGCTTCCAGTCTCTCAAGGATCTCGTTCAATTCCGGTTGGTCCGCCATGGGCGCCTCCTGGGGTGGGCTTCCTGCATTATCCCCCCAACATCGGGAAAGAACGCCCTTTTTCCATGAGCCAGGTCATTGGAATCCCGCTCCCACCGTCTTACCTTAGAGGTGCTTCGGTCTCACCAAGTCTTCAAGGGGTGGACGGGATGGAAAAAAAGGAATGGTTCCACTGGGAAAGGCGGCACGAAATGAAAAGCGGAGCTTTCTACGGGTTGGGCATCATCGGTTCGGCGGTCTATTTCATCCAGCACAGCGACGGTTTTTGGATGGGCTGCCTAGGCGTCCTGAAGGCTTTGGTCTGGCCCGCCCTGGTGGTCTATAAGGTCCTGGGATTGCTCGGTCTCTGAACCGGCCTTAGCACAAATAAAAAAGCCTTGGAGGGAAAACCCTCCAAGGCTTTTGTTTTTTTACCCTGCCCTCTCAGGCTTTGGCGGTCTTCTGGAAAAGCTCCTTGGGGTGCTTCTGGATGTCCCAGACCAGCCCCACCCACGAGAACATCTTCAGGATGTAATGGGACATGTCGATCTCCCACCAATAGATGCCCTGGCTCTCGGCATAGGGGAACTTGTGGTGGTTGTTGTGCCACCCTTCGCCCATGGTGATCAAGGACAGCCAAAAGTTGTTCTTGCTGTCGTCCCCCGTCTCGAAGCGCTTCTTGCCGAAAACATGGGACAGCGAATTGATGGTGAAGGTGCCGTGGTAGAGCAGGGTGGTGGAGGTGAAGAAGCCCCAGGCCAGCATCTGCATGCCGTTGGTGTGGAGACCGGGCGCGGCGTGTTCCAGGAAGGCCCCGAAGAAGAAGATCAAGGTGGCCAGGACGAAAGGCGCGATGCCGTGGTGTTTGTTGATGAATTTCAGTTCGGGATACTTGACCAGGTCCTTGACCGCCTCCTCATTGGTGGGTGCGTAGCGCTTGCAGAGGATCCAGCCCCAATGGGACCACCAGAAACCCCGTAAACCGGGGGAATGGATGTCCTCGGGGGTGTCCGAATACTTGTGGTGGTGTCGGTGATGGGCGGCCCACCAAAGCGGGCCTTGCTGGCCGCAGGAAGTGCCCCAAAGGGCCATGACGAACTGGAACCAGCGGCTGGTCTTATAGGACCGGTGCGAGAAATAACGGTGGTAGATGCCCGTGATGGCGAACATGCGGAAGTAGTACATGAAGAAACACATGGCGACGGCCGCCCAGCTGATGCCGGTCAACCAGGCCAGAAGGCCCACTACGTGGACCCCGAAAAAGGGGATGCTTCCCCCCCAGTCGATCTTCTCTTCCTTGGTGAAGGTGCGCAGGAAATTGCGGTGGTAATCGGTGATGGGGGCGGTTTGAACGGGGGTGAGATTGGGGATGCCTTCGATGTTCGGATGGACTTCAGTTGGTTGCATTGAGACGGATACCTCTTCTTTTTTAGGATCGCATTGGGACGGCCCGAGACCATCCAAGGCCATGGACCGAACGACTGTCTTCAAGAACAGTTCTGGGGGACCCGTCCCCGTTCTTTCAGGAACTTCCGACGTTCATACGTCGGGGACCGGGTGCGGGAGGAATGCGGACCGCCCGCCTAGGAGGGATGATCTTCTGTTTCCCTGCCGTAATTATACCTTTGCTTTTTTGCGGAGGTCACCCCAAAAAAGCGCGGGCACTTACCTGCCTTGGGAATGATCGGGACAAAGAGCGGTCTTTTCCAGCCCCCGCATCCTGTGGAAAAAAGCCATTCCCCACCATGACTGGTGTCACAATTCGATCCCGAAGAGGCGGCCCACCTGCAAGGCCGAGCGGACCGCATCCTCCAGGGCGCCTTGGCCGAAATAGCTCCCGCAAAAATACGTGTGGTTGCGGCCGTTGAGGCCTTCCAACTCCGATCGGGTGCGCAGGGCCTCCAGGGTCGGGACCGGATGGGTGAAATAGGCCTCTTTCAGGGCATGTTTTTCCGGGATAGGGCGCACGCGGTTGAGGGTGATGAAATACTGCTCCCGGCAGGTGAGGCCCATCAGCCGGTTCAAGTGCCCCGTCACGGCCACCGGTTCGGATTTGGTGGTCTCGATCTCCCGGATGTAGTTCCAGGCCGCCCAGGACCGGCGGGAAGGGGGGAGGATCTCGTCGTCGGTGTGCAACAGGACGTGGTTCTTCTGGTAGCGCCAGGGGGACAAGAGCCTCTGCTCGTCCTCGGTGGGCTCGTGCAACAACCCCAGGGCTTCATCGGCATGACAGGCCAGGACCACCTTGTCGAAAACACTTTCCTTCCCGTCCCGGCCCCGCAGGATCACCTGCCCCTTGGGGTCGGCCTCATGGTCGGCGGTCTCCCCCGGGAAATGGATGGGGAACTTCCGCTTGATCCCCTCCACGGGCTCGGCGACCTTGACCCGGAATTTAAGCTTGTTCAAAAGCGCCGTGATGAACCGGGAGCTTCCCTTTTCGATGCGGCGCCATTGGTGCCTTTGGTGGGGAAGGTGGGCCGGCAAGCGGTCGGCGAAAAGTCCCGCGGGCATGTCCTCCATGGCCTTGACCGAAAGACCCCAGATGGAGGCACCCAGCGGCAGGACATAGTCCCGGAGGAACCCCGGCGAGTAACGGTTCTCCCGAAGGTAGGCGCCCAGGACCGCCCCTTCCAACCTTCCTCTTTCCAGGTCCCGGTGGATCCTGGAATGGAACCAGGCCCTTTCCCGGAGGAATTCGAGGAAAGCGGGGCTGGCCCATTGGTGGAGCCGGGTGAAATAGCCCGGCCAGCCGGTGAGGGCGTATTGATAGCGGGTCTTTTCATCGAAGAAGGCGAAGGACCATTCCGAAGAAGCGGTGGGAACCTCCAAAAGCTGGAGGAGCCGGACGAAGTTGGGGTTCTCCCGCAACCGGAAACCGAGGAAACCCAGGTCGAGCAACAGGCCCTTGTCCGGTCCACCGGGGATGGTCCAGGTGAAGCAGTGGCCGCCGGCCTGCGGCGCTTTTTCGAAGACCGTGACCTGGTGCCGGCGCTGGAGGAGATAGGCGGCCGTGAGCCCCGCGGGCCCGGCACCCACCACCGCGATGTTCAAGCTGTTGTCGCCCATGGTCTCCATCGAGGGACAGTTCGTGGTTTTTGGTCTTTCGACCCTTCCCCATCAACCCAAAAGCCCTTAGCTTCTGAACTATAGTACAAGGGCCGATCCGCCGATGGGCCGGGATGGTTGACCTGATTCTAGCCCATCGGCGCGCGCGACGGACCAAATGGTCACGGGCCTTTGCGGGATCCCCAGACGACGAGGGTGACCGCCGCGACGATGCAACCCGCCGCCAAAAAGAGGCCTCCGGTCAGCGTTTCTCCTCCGAGGGACCAACCCAGGAAGACCGCGATCACGGGATTCACGAAGGCGTAGGTGGAAGCCAGTTCCGGAGTGGCCTTTTGGAGGACCCAGATATAGGACGTGAACCCGACCAAGGATCCGATGAAGGTCAGGTAGATCCAGGCTTCCCAGGAAACTTGACTGATCCCGGAAAGATGGAACCCTCCGAACTCCCCCAAGAGGAGCGAAACAACGATCTGTCCCGCTCCGCCCAGGATCATTTCCAATGAGGTCCCCATGAGGGGTGAGGCCGGTAGGTCCGCCTTGCGGGCGTAAAGGGAGCCGATGGCCCAAGCCAGCGAGGTCCCGACCAGTCCCAAGGCCCCCCAAGGATCGACCTCGAAGGACCCATGGTGCCTTCCCGAGACCAATAAGACGATGCCCAGGAACCCCAGGAACAGGCCCGACCAAGTCGCCACGGATGGTTGGGTGCCCTTCGGGCCCAGGACCAATAGAAAGGCGATCCAAAGGGGGACCGTCCCCACCAGGAGGGCGGTCATGCCGGAGGGCACCCAGCGTTCCAACCAGCAAACCCCGCCGTTGGCCACCGTGATGAGGAGGAACCCCACGATCCCCGCGGAGCGCCATTGGCGAAGAGGGGGCGTTGGAACGCCGCGCAGGCTCATGAAAAGGAAAAGAAGGCCGCCTGAGACCAGGAACCGCGCCCCTGCCATTCCGAAAGGGGGCAGTGTGCGGATGGCGAAACGGATGGCCAGGTAGGTGGAGCCCCAGACCACATAAACCAGCCCCAAGGCCAGCCAGACATCCCAGGACAGGCTTTTCTTTGATGTTGGAGGGGTTCGGCGGGCTGGCATAAGATGAAAACCATCCGTTCGACCGTTTTAAGGGCTCAAGAAGGGGCAAAACCTACCATGAACGAACTACAACAAGCTACACCCCAGGTCAAAAAGAACGTATTCCTGATCCGTCTTCTATTGGCTTCCATCCTCCTGTGCCTTGGCTATTTCTACCTGATGGACCATTTGGACCATAAAAGCCTGGTCTTGGCCTATGGCATCGTCCTGGGGCTCAGTTTCGTACCCCTCCACCTGATCCAGGAAGACCGTTTTGAGAAGGTCCGCTTCCAATACATCGTTTTTTCCATGGATCTGGTGTTCCTTTTGGCCGGCCTTTACCTGTTCGACCATTGGGAAACCAACCTGATGATCCTCATTTTCCTCACCTTTTTCATGTCCGCCTTGAGCCAGTCGGTGGGGCGCAGCCTGGTGGTGGCCATGGCGGTGGTCGGCCTTTACGTTTATTTGATCTATTACAAGAGCGATGATTTCAATTACCTCGACCCCCTTCTTCTGCTTTCCTGCGCTCTTCTTTTCGTTGTTTCCATCCATTCCGGCTATCTGGCCTACCGGTCGGTCCAGGAGGAGCGGGAGATCATCCAATTGGCCCGGAAAGCGGCCCTTTTGAGCGAAAAAGTACGGGAAGGGGACCAAGCCGCCCTGGAATACGCCGCGACCCTCAAGAACGTCCTCGATAGCCTCCCCATCGGGGCCATCGCAGTCTCCGTGGAGGGAAATGTCCTTTTCGTGAACGCCCGCGTGGGCAAGATCCTGGACCTGAACCCCAAGGGCCTGGTGAACGCCCTGGTGACCGCCAAGGGGCAGCCCTTGGGCCCGATCGGGGAAAAAATGGCCGATTCCCTGAAAACCCGGAGGGAGTTGAAGCGGGAATACCTGGATGCCGAATGGAACGGACACGCAAAACGTTTTCGTTTGGACAGTTCTTCGGGCTCGACCCCTTCGGGAAAGGTCTGGGGAACCCTTTTCCTCCTGCAGGAAGTGCAGCATCCGGCGGAAGGGGCACGACCGGCTGCCGGCTAAAAACTTTTTCTGGCCGACGGCCGGTCGAAGTTATCCACAAAAACCTTTTCCCATTCTCAAGATCGTTCTCGGAACACGTGCCGGAGCGTGGCCCGCTTTATGCGTTGTAAAAATTCCGACGATCGGGCTTTCTTCTTGCCGGAAGATCCTTCCGGGAGAAAGATATGGATAGGTCGCACCGCCTATCAGAGTACGGGCCACTCTCACAACTTGATCGGGTGAGCCCCTGATCTCCGGATTACCGGAGCGTGCGACCACTTCACGATGAAAGCCCGGGCCGAAAGGTCCCGGGCTTTTTCTTTTTTAGGCCGGGTCCGCCGCCGGGTGTCCCGCGAAATTTTTACGGGTGTGGGCGCCCAGGTCCACGAAAGTCTTCAGGGCCACCATCAGGAAAAAAGCGGGTTTATCCATGTGCAGGGCCATGGACAGGAACCCGCCGAACAATAGGGTCATGTGCATCACGATCACCCGGCGGTAGGGCGCGGACATCATCCCCACCGGGTCCTGGTCCATTCGCTGGGACGACGGCGCCAGTCCGAAGTCCTGGTCCATTTTGGGCTTGAGATAGTTCAGGAAGAACGAGATGCCGTGGCTCAGGAAGAGGGCGAGGAAAGGAATCCAAAGGTTGGCCCCGATCAGGATATGGTCCACGTAATCCTTGACGCTGTGGACCTCGATCCCACGGCCCTTACCGAACAATGCCATCAAGAAGATGAAGTGTCCCGCCATGAACCCACCGAAATGGACGCAAAAGAACGGGACCAGGAAGAGGGCGAAGATCTTCGCTTCCAGGGCCATGCGCAGGATGTGCCAGAAACCGATGATGGCCGTCTCCGACCAGTAGAGCATCATGAGAAGGAAAAGATCCCAGCTCCAGAAGAGGACCCCTAGGAGCGGGATCAGGTTGGCAGCCAGGAGGAAAAGAGTGGAAGGGTCCCGTAAGGCACCGGGATGCCAGTGGGGAAGCCAGGGAGAAGCGCCGGTTCTTTCCAAATGAGGGCTCCTGGGGACCGGAAAGCCCGTCCGACCGTCCAAAAGAAGGGGCCGTTCGGGGATCCTATCCGGTCGGACGGCCGGATTATATCACCCCCACCCCAAAGCGGTTACAATGCGGCCATGGAGCGCCACCCACGAGGAAACGACGCATGAAAAGGTCCCTGATCCTCCTGTTCCTTTTCCTTCCGGCTTCCCTGGCCTGGGGCCAGTGCCGTCCCACGGGCGCACGGGTCTGCGTGGCCGGGGACGACATCACCCAGGTCTGGGTCAATGGGGCCTACCTGGGCCAACGCGAATTCTGCGACGGGCGGTCGGGTTGCGGCCCCGGCAAGCTCTGCCTCCCCATGGACCTGGACCTGATCCAGGGGCCCCTCATCTGCCTGACCCTCCGCACCGAGAACAACAACCCCACCCGGGTCTATACCTCGTGGGAACTGGAGGTCGACTGCGAGGGGCGGCCGCCTTTCGTCATGAACAGCTCCGATCCGGTCAAATCCCAGATCCGGCTCTACTGGGACCCGAACGGAGGCGGTTCCTGCGGAGCCGGGGCTGCACCCCTATCCGACGAGAGCGGGCACAGTTGGATGCTGTTCCAATACGACCCGGCCTCGAATCCCTTTTCCCGCACCGGGGTGCCGATCTCCGCCAATACCTATACCGCCGCCCAGATCCGAAGCGCCCAGACCGGCGACCTGCTCCCCTATCTCTCTTACGACACCTCAGCGAACGGCTCGGGCCCCTCCCAAGGTTGCGGGGTCCTCTATTGGCGCCAAGTGGCCGCACCTCCCCATTTCCTGCCGACCTATTCCCCGACCCCTTATCTGACGCCCACGCCTACCCGATCCACGACCCCGACCCCCACCGCCACCCGCTCCCCCACGCCTTTCATTCCTTGGACCCCGACCCGCACCTGGACCCGTTGGCCCACCTTCACCCCCTGGCCCCGGCTCGTGCCGACGGCCACCCCTTGGGCCCTTCCGACCCGCGCCCAAGCCTGGCCCACCTTGCCCCCCATGGTCATGCCCGCTCCGCGTCCGACCGATACGCCGATCCCCCTGCCGGCCGTCCCGGTCTATGCCCCACCCGTCTCCCTGCCGCGGGCCGCGGTTCCGACCCCCATGCCCCGGGTCCAGGCCGTCCCGACCCAGGTCCCCGTTCAAGCGCCCCAAGCCCGTCCGCAAGGCATGCCGCGCGGCCTCCCGCCGGCGGAAAGGACCGAGACCCTGGTCTTCAGCACCTTCCCGGCCGCTTTCCTGGTGACCTTCGACACCGGGCCAGGTCATTACCAGTTGGAAGTGGTGGACGCCAAACTGAAGGCGGTCGAGGTCATTTATGACCATAAGGTGACGAACGAACAGAACGCCTGGGTGGAGTGGGATGGGAAGAACAAGATGCGATACGACATGCCGGTGGGACAGTACTACGTGGTCTACTTCAAGGACAGGAAGCCCATCAAGACGCTCCCCATCGCCAAGACCAATCCCCCGCGCTAAGAAGGGCCCGGGCGGGCCCCCCCTTATTTCCCGAAGACCTTGGAGAGCAGGATCCTCAAGGGGTCGTAATAGCGGTCCACGACCCTTTCCTTCAGCGGGATGATGGCGTTGTCCGTGATGTGGATGGACTCGGGGCAGACCTCGGTGCAGCATTTGGTGATGTTGCAGTAGCCCAGACCGTGTTCGCCCTTGAGGAGCGGCACCCGGTCGGCCCCGTCGATGGGATGCATCTCGAGGGAAGCCACCCGCACGAAAAAGCGGGGCCCGGCGAACTTGCCCATCTTGTCGTGGTCGCGCAGCACATGGCAGGTATCCTGACAAAGGAAGCACTCGATGCACTTGCGGAATTCCTGCACCCGGTCCACATCCTCCTGCTCCCAATGCCAATCGGCCCCTTCCTTGGGAGTGAAAGGCGGGATGGTCTTGTTGACCTGGTAGTTGTAGGAGACGTCCGTGGCCAGGTCCTTCAGGATCGGGAAGGTCTTCATGGGGGTGATGGTGACGGTCTCCCCCTCTTTGAACTCGTTCATGCGGGTCATGCACATGAGGCGGGGCTTTCCGTTGACCTCGGCGGAACAGGACCCGCACTTGCCAGCCTTGCAGTTCCAGCGGCAGGCCAGGTCGGAGGATTGGGTGGCCTGGATCTTATGGACCACGTCGAGGACCACCATCCCCTCTTCGACCTCGACGTTGTAGTCCTTCAATTGGCCGCCGTTCGAATCGCCCCGGTAGACCTTGATGTTCACTTGGCCCATGTCAGCCCTCCCCGCGGAGTTGCTTGAGGATCTCGGGTTTGAAGAAATGCCCATCCACCAGTTCCTTTTCCAGTTCGGCGGGCATCTGGGGCAGGTCCTCCTGGACCACCTCCATCTTGCCGCCCTTCTGCCGGACCAGGACCCGTTTCTTGGCGAAATCCTTGGAATAACCGGTGTAATCCGTGCGGGTATGGCCCCCGCGGGACTCCTTGCGTTCCTTCGCTGCCCGGGTGATGGCCTCGGCCACTGCCAGCATGTTGCGAAGGTCCAACGCCACGTGCCAACCGGGGTTGAACATCCGGTTCCCCTCGGCGGAGACCTTGTCTAAGCGGGCCTTGAGGCCTTCCAGGTCCTTCAGGCACTGCTCGAGCAGGCCTTCCTCCCGGTACATCCCGGCCCCCTTTTCCATCGTGTGCTGGAGGTCGGCCAGGATCTTGTAGGACACCTCACCGCCCTGGGGATTATCAAAAGGTTTGTTCATTTCTTTGTTCAAGGCCGAAAGCTGGGACTCGTCCACCTTGGGCAGGTCCTTCAGTTTCTTGGCATAGGCCGCCGCGTGCTCCCCGGCCAGTTTGCCGAAGACCACTAGGTCGGAGAGGGAGTTACCGCCCAGCCGGTTGGAGCCGTGCATGCCGGCGGCGCATTCGCCGCTGGCGAAGAGCCCCGGCACATTGGTGGCCTGGGTGTCCGGGTCCACCTTGAGCCCCCCCATCATGTAATGGCAGGTCGGGGCGATCTCCATGGGGACCTTGGTGATATCCACATCG
The DNA here is from genome assembly GCA_035549195.1 of bacterium. NCBI lineage: Bacteria > bacterium. The sequence continues at coordinate 422,280 of DASZRK010000017.1, read as the reverse complement.
GCCAGCTGTTTGAACTGATGGTACATGGAGGGAAGCTTCTTCTTGATGTCCTCGGGCGTGCGGCGGGAGGCGATGTCCAGGAAAACCCCGCCGTGTTCCCCGCCCCGGCCTTCCTTGATCTCGGTCCAAAGGGCTCGGGCCACCACATCGCGGCTCATGAGCTCGGGGGGCTTGCGTTCCTTGACCCCTTCCTCTTTCTGTCCCTCCACCACGACCTTTTGGAACCAGGCGTCGGCCTCCGCCTCCGTGTCGGCGTACTTGCCCTGGTACTTGGGGGGGATGTACTTGAACATGAAGCGCTCGCCCTTGTTGTTCTTGAGCACGCCGCCCTCGCCCCGCACGCCCTCGGTGATGAGGATGCCCCGTACCGAAGGGGGCCAGCACATGCCCGTCGGGTGGAACTGGATATACTCCATGTCGGCCAATTCCGCCCCCGCCAGGTAGCCGAGCGCGAACCCGTCGGCGGTGCATTCCCAGGAGTTGGAATTGACGAAATAGATCTTCCCGATGCCGCCGGTGGCCAGGATGACCGATTTGGCGCGGAAGAGGACCGGGCGGCCCGTCTCGCGGAAATAGCCGAAGGCCCCGGCGATCCTCTCGCCGTCCTTGACGAGGGAATAAATGGTGCATTCCATGTGCACGTCGATGCCCGAGTGCACACCCTTGTCCTGCAGGGTGCGGATGAGCTCAAGTCCCGTGCGGTCGCCCACGTGGGCCAGGCGCTTATAGGTGTGCCCGCCGAAATGACGGACGTTCATGTTGCCCTTGCCGTCGGTGGTACGGTCGAACACCGCGCCCCACTTCTCCAGTTCCCGGACGCGGTCCGGGGCCTGTTGGGCGTGGATCTGGGCCATACGCCAATGGTTGCCCAGGTTCCCGCCGATCATGGTGTCCGTGAAGTGCTGTTGCCAGGAATCGCGAGGGTCCACCGTGGCCAAAGCCGCCGCGATGCCGCCTTCGGCCATGACCGTATGGGCCTTGCCCAGGAGGGACTTGCAGACCAACCCGGTCTTGCAGCCCGCCGCCGACGCCTCGATGGCGGCCCGGAGGCCCGCGCCGCCGGCCCCAATGACCAGCACGTCGTAATCAAAGGATTGATAGTTGTCGCTCATGGTCCCGCTCCGCTCCGTTCTTTTAGAAGATCCTGTAGTCGTGCCAGACGCCCATCGCGCACAGGCGGATGTAAAGGTCGGTGAAACCCACCCAGATCATGGAGACCAGGGCCCACTGCATATGGCGCTCGTTCAACTTGGTCACCACGCGCCAGAGGAGGAACCGCACCGGGTGGTTCTTCTTCACGCCGAGGAAATCGAGCCCGCCGCCCACCAGATGCCGGAAGGCGTGACAGCCGAGGGTATAGCCCCCCAGCAGGTAGGCGTTCAGGCACATGACGATCGTTCCCACCCCGAAACCGAATTGGTGGGGCCCGGGCAGGGATTCGTTCGTGATCGGGTTCACCCCCAGGGTGGGCCAGATCATGGCCAGGATGGCGTCCCCGGTCAGGATGAAGATGAAGATCAAGGCGACATAGAAAAAATAACGGTGGAGGTTCTGGAAAAGGAAGAAGCGAGTCTCGCCCCCGTATTTCACGCAGGGTTCCCCGACGGCGCAGCCCGGCGGGTCCATGAAGATGGAGCGGTAATAGGCCTTACGGTAGTAGTAACAGGTGCCCCGGAAGCCCGCGGGGGCCCAAAGGACCAGGAGGGCCGGAGTGGCCAGCCAGGCCGGCAGCCGGTGGAGCCAGGCAGGGTTGAAGAAGGGCGAGAACATGGGGGAAAGGTAGGGCCCCCATTCGTAGAGATGTTTTCCATCGGCCCCATAAGGGTTCAAGGCGGCCCAGGTGGCGTAGATCGTGAACCCGCCGAAGAGACACTGATAGAAGAGGGGTTCCAGCCACCAGGGATCCTTCCTGAGGGTGTAGAGGAACCCACGTTTAGTGCGGACATCGACGGACATGGACGACTCCTTGGACCGATTTCACAACAGCCTATAAAAGGACAGATTTTTTCGGGAGGTCAAAAATATCCCAATTTATTGACGCCGAACCGCTCCTACCACTTCAGGTTGGAGCTGTGACCCGGCTCGGCCTTTTCGTTGGGATTGATGTAGGTCTTGGCGAAATTGACCGCGGTTGCTCCCTCGGCGAAGCCGGTGGCGATGAGGTCCAACTTGCCCGGATGGGTCACGATGTCCCCCGCCGCGTAAATGCCCGGGATGTTGGTCTCCATCTTCTGGTTCACGGGGATCTTGTTCTTCTCCATCTGGATGCCCCAGTCCTTGAGGAACCCCAGGGAGGCCTGGAAACCGAAATTGAGGATGACGAAATCGACCGGCAAGGATTCGTCCTGGTTCGTGTGGTTCTCGTAGATCACGGCCTCTTCGACCTTGCCGTTGCCCTTAACCGTGCGAAGCTCGTACCAGAGCTTGATATCGACCTTGGAGGCCTTGAGCTTCCGCACCGATTCCTCGTGGGCGCGGAACTCGTCGCGACGGTGGATCAGGGTGACCTTGGAGCAGATGGGCTCCAGCATCAAGGCCCAGTCCAGTGCCGAATCGCCGCCGCCCACCACCACGGCCCGCTTGCCCTTGAAAGGTTCCAGGGAAAGGACGCCGTATTGGACGCCTTTGCCCTCATAGGGAACCAACTCCGGGTTCGGATGCTTCTTGGGGGTGAAGGACCCCATGCCCAGGGTGAGGACCACCGCCTTGGCGTGGTGTTGGGTGCCCTTGTCGGTCGTGAGCTCGAAGATCTTGTCCTCACGCTTCTTGAGCCCGGTGATCTTCTCGCCCAGGCCCAAGGGGGGGCGGAAACGCATCAATTGTTCTTCCAGGTCCTGCACCAGTTTCTTGCCGGACACCCGGGGGAATCCCGCCACGTCGAAGATGTCCTTCTCGGGATACATGGCGGAGACCTGTCCGCCCAGCTGCTCGAGGGAATCCACGATCTTGAACTTCATGCCGCGCAAGCCGGCATAGAAACCGCCGAACATGCCGGCGGGCCCCCCTCCGATGATGATGACATCGAATATCTCTTCCGACATGGCGACCTCCTAGTGGGTCGAAACGATTGGGCCCTCGCGGGTGGAGACTTTAGACGGGACGGACCGTGACCTCTATGACTTCCCGCATAAAACCCTTGGGAACAAAAAAAGAAAACGGACCGACGGTCCGTTTCCTGGGGGTAAGGCTTGGATCGGCCTGGTTCAGCGGTTCGGCTGGTAGCTCATCAACTCCGCGGGTCTCTCCACCGTGATGCTTCCCTTGATGCAGACCGTCTCGCAGAGCTTGCAGCTGACGCATTTTTTCTCGTCCACCACCGCGATCTTGAAGAATTCGGGATGATCGGTGCGGGGTTGCATGGAGATGCAATCGAAGGGACAGATATCGACACAAAACTCGCAGGCCGTGCAAAGGTCGGCCTCCACCTTCGCCTTGGGGATGGCGAGGGGCTTGATCTTCGGGACCACGACCCCGACGGCGTCCACGATGGCCTCGACGGGACAATGGATGCCGCAGACCCCGCAATCGATGCAAAGGTCCGGATCAATGTGGAACATGGACTTCTTAACGCCCGCAATGGCTTCCGTGGGGCACTTGACCTCGCAGAGGGTGCATCCGATGCAATTTTGCAAAATGGTGTGTGGCAAAGTTTCCCTCAGGAAGCCCGAACTGGAACGGGAGGCATTTTACCCACGCATCACCAAAAAAGAAAAGCCCTTCTTCCGGCCGGAAGAAGGGCTTTGTTGTCGCGTTTAAACTTTTTTCTTAAACGTACTCTTCGATCAACTTCTTGCGCACGTCGGCGCTCAAACCCAGCTTCTGGATCGTGGCCAAACCCTTGCCCTGAAGGGCCGGGTCCGCCGCGTCAATGGAAGGCTTGGGATTCGGGTTCTTGTAGAAGAGCCCGATGGGGATCTGGGCGCCCCACTCCTTGGAGCGCTCCATGGCGGAGTTCCAATCGGTGGCGTTATGGCCTTTGTCCTCCAGCTTGTACACGCGTTCCTTGAACCAGCCGAAGGTGTTCTGCTTGTTGAAGGTAACGCAAGGCGAGAACACGTCGATCAAGGCGAAGCCCGGATACTGGATGGCCTGGGTGTAGAGGCTCTTCAAGTGGTTGATGTCGCCGGAGAACCCGCGCGCCACGAACCCGCAGCCGGCGGCCAGCGCCAGGGCGATCGGGTTCAACTGCCCCTCGGGATTGCCGTGGGGGGTCGACTTGGTCTTCATGCCGGTCTCGGAGGTCGGCGAGGTCTGTCCGGTGGTCAACCCGTAGATCTCGTTGTCCATCACGATATAGGTCAGGTTCACGTTACGGCGCATGGCGTGGATGAAGTGCCCTTGGCCGATCCCATAGCCGTCGCCGTCGCCGCCGCAGGCGATGACGGTCATCTCGTGGTTGGCCATCTTGGTTCCCGTGGCCACCGGCAGCGAACGCCCATGCAGGGAGTGCATACCGTAGGACTTGAAGAACCCGGGCAGGTTGGAGGAACACCCGATGCCGGAGACCACCATCAAGCGTTCGTTGGGGATGCCCAACTCGCCGCAAGCGCGCTGCAACACCGTTAGGACTCCGTAGTCCCCGCAACCCGGACACCAATCGGGCGGGACTTCCGGCTTATAGAGTTTCGCATCTCGGGGGGTGGCTACCGCTGTCGACATATTTTCCTCCTCAGGTTGGCCCCTAGGGGCTTGGGTTGATCGATCAGTGAGCGGACGAAGTGGAAAGAACGCCGGGACCCGGCGGGTGCGGCGTGCGCCATCCAGGCTCCAAGGACTCGGCCTCGACGACCTTCTTGCCCTTCAGGCATTCCTTGATGCCGGCGACCACGTGCTTCGGCTCGTAGGGTTCGCCGTCGTACTTCAGGACCTTGCCGGTGGCGGTGATACCCGTCTCGGCCCGCAGGTGCCGGGCGAATTGCCCGCCCTTGTTCATCTCGACAACGATGATGTTCTTCTTGCCCTTCAAGAGCTCGGTGACTTCCTTCTCTTGGAAGGGCACCAGGAACTTGATGGAAAGGTGGTTGCACTTGATCCCTTCCTTGTTCAGGCGCTCGACCGCCTCGTTCACCACGCCCCAGGTGGAGCCGTAGGTCACAATGGTGGTGTCCGCATCGGCGGGGCCTTCCAGTTTGGGCTTGGGCAAGGCGGCCAGAACACCCGCCATCTTGCGTTCGCGCTTGTCGACCACGCGCTTGCGGGTGACCGGATCGGTGTAGACATCGGAGATGGTCACACCGTCGTCGTCATGCTCATCGGTGGCGGAGACGTAAAGGTGGTTGGGAATGCCGGGGATCGCCCGGGGGGACACGCCCGAAGGGGTGTCCTTATAACGGAAGTAATCTTTTCCCTTGCCGTCGTCCTCGAAGATCATCTCACCGCGGTCGATCTTGAACTCGCGGTCCAGGAAGGACGTCTCCAGAGTCATGTGGCCTTCGCTCATCAGGAGGTCGGAGAGGTAGAGCACCGGCATCTGGAATTTCTCGGCCAGGTTGAAGGCCTCTTCCATGCTGGTGTAGCAGTCCCCAATGGAGGTGGGGGCCATGATGATGCGCTGGAAATCGCCTTGGGAAGCGCCGATGGCCTGGTTCAGGTCGCCTTGCTCCTGCTTGGTCGGCAAGCCCGTCGAGGGCCCGCCGCGCATGACGTTGATCATCACCAAGGGGATCTCCATGATGGAGGCCATGCCGATGGCTTCGGTCATCAGGGCGAACCCGCCGCCGGAGGTGGCGCACATCGCGCGAACGCCCATCTGGGCCGCGCCGATGGTCATGTTGGCCACGCCGATCTCATCCTCGACCTGGCGCACGCAGATGCCGAGCGAAGGCCCGTGGGCCCCCATCCAGTGCAGCACGCCCGAGGCCGGGCTCATAGGATAGGCGCAATAGACCTTAAGGCCCGCGTTGGCCGCGCCCAGCGCGATCATGTTGTTGCCGTGGACCATGGCCAGCTTGGCGTCGGTCTTGCCCAGCGGCTTGGCGATCTTCTTATAGGTCTTCACCGCGAAATCGTAGCCGGCCTTGGCCGCGTCCACATTGGCCTTGACCACTTGGGGCTTCTTCTTGAAGGTGTGTTCGAAGACGGAGGCAAGGGATTCGAATTCGAGGCCCAGGAGACCGGTCAGAGCGCCGAGGGCGACGGTGTTCTGCATGATGGGGAGGGCGTCCTTGCCCGCCAGATCGAAGACCGGGAGGGGGCAGAGTTGCACGCCCTCGGGGGCTTTGCCGGGCTTCACCTTATCGCCGTTGTAGATGCAGATGCCGCCGGGAGCCAGTTCCTGCAGGTGGCGGTCCATGGAATCCTGGTTCAGGGCGATCATGGCGCTGACCTGGTCGTTCAGATTGTTGATTTTCTTGGTCGAGATGCGCAGGCGGATCCAGGAATGCCCGCCGCGGATCAGGGATTGATAGCTGGTGTAGACGTAGACATGGAGACCTTGGCGGGCGCTGGTCAGGGCCAAGTTGTCCGCAGTGGAAGCGCCGCCATCACCGGCCGCGCCGCCGATCCCTACCATGATTTCATTTTCCATTGAAAAACATCCTCCTTCTAAGATTTATGAATCGAAACGAACCGCCATTGGGCCGAAAAGCCGGGGACTATTTAGGAAGACAACAAAAGGAGCGGTTCAGGCCGAGCATGATACCGTTTCCGTCCGCACCATCGCAACCCCTTTGCACCGGTTCAATGCTAAAAATCATATTGCTCGGCGCAAAAAACGGAGGATGACAACGCCGGAATTTTCCAGGACCGACCCCACTATCGGTGGGGGGTTAAAACGTGAAATGCCACTACGAAAAAGTCGGGTGAACGATTTTGGGTGTCCGGCCGGTCAAAATCCCGGGGAGGACCGGATGCTTTTCTAGAAGCGGCCGATCGACCGTCCCGGCATCCTTTTGGAATAGGGTCGGCTTGGGAGGCTCCTATAATGGTCCTGCCTATGCGGAAATTTTCCTATCTTTCCTTTGCGCTCACTTTCCTACTGGCCGGGGCCTCCCCGCCCCGCACCTTTGCCTCGGAGACCCGGGTCAATGCGGTGGGCGGTTTGAACCTGGTGCTGGACGACGAGACAGCGGACCTTTCTCCCTTCAATTTGGGGAATCCCGCCGGCCTGGCCCTGCTTCCTTCTCAAAGCCGGTTCGACGCCTCGGGGGCCCTTTCCTTGGACACTCCCGCATCCGACGCCGCGGCCCAGGTCGAGACTTACGGTACCTTCTCCCATATCGGCTCCAACTTCCCCGCTTCCAATCTCCTTTCCAACAGCGCCTCTCCCTTCACCTACCAGGGCCTCCTTCTTTTCCCGGCCAAGGACCGGGCGGTCCAATTGAGCGGCGACCTGCTCCACACCACCCATCAAACCGATTCGGGCGCTTATGACACCTCTGCGGACCGGGTCCGCGGAACCGGCCGCATGGCCGCGGACCTGGATCCCTTGGTCTTGGGCACCGGGATCGATGCCGCCCAGGTCCAAAAATCGCTGACGAACCTTTACGGCCCTGGTCCCGACGGCCAAGCCGACAGCAGCCTACTTGTTTCCACTTCGGGATTGCTGCTGGACCTCCCTCTGGACCGGTCCAAGGAGCCCTCCCGGCTCCGGATCGGCGGCCTCTTCGGGACCCAGATCGCCCCATCCCAACAGAAGGAAACGATCACGGGGAATTCGGGCGGGACCCCCGTGGACCTCACCGTAACCATCAGCGTCCCCACTTACTTGAACTTCGGGCCCGATCTTTATCTGATGGTCCCGGGTTCCTTCCAGGCCTGTTTGCTGACCCGCGTGACCCACACCGAGTTGGATTACCAATTGGATTCCGGCAGCGGCCTTTTGATCCCTTCCATCGCCGAATATCACCTGGAGACGGACGATAGCCTGGCGGTCTTCGGCGGCATCAAAGGAAAGTTCCCACTGCCCGGGTCCCTCCGTCAAAAGCTGACCCTGAACATGGGAGCTTACAGCCTAGTGGGGAGCGCCCGGGCCAAACAGACCGACCCGGCCGGGGCGGAGGTCCAAACGACCGACGAATCCGACGTCCAATTCGGACTGGGAGCCGGCCTGGAGAACGCCGATGAATTCACCTTGGGGTTCCAGGCGGCCTTGGACACCCGGTCCGGCTCCTACGCACCCGTTTCTGGGACGGGCTATTCCCTGGACTATCTGGCCTATACCTTCGGCCTTGGCGGGGAAAAATGGCTGAATGAGCACTGGGCTCTGCGGGGAGGATTGAACTTCGAGGATGACTACAACGGGGGCGGAGAGGACGTCGTCAAGGTGCATTACAAGGTGCCACCCGGCACCCGGATCGTGGCCACCACCCTGACCATGGGAGCGAGCTTCAAGCAGGGAGCCTTCCGGTGGGACTTGGCCTTCTGGATGGGTCAGCCCTCGACCTACGACAGCCCGAACCCCAATGATTTCACCACCCAAGCCGGGGTGCAGGGCACCCTTTCGGTCCTGTTCAACTAGGAGGGACCTTACTCGAACCCGTAGAAGGAATAAGGGAGATACCGGGAATCCTTCACCGTGCTGTTCACGTAGACCCCCCCATTGGTGCTGTCATAAAGCCATCCTGTGCTGCTCCCAATAGGCGTACCGCTGTTGGCCGTCATGGCCACATTCGCTCCCGCCGGGTTGATAGCATTGGCGACGAAATGCCCCGTGACCTTCACCGGGTTCACGTTATCGAGGTATTGGCTGAAGGCGAAGGACACATAGGTGTTCAAGGTGGTCGGCCAGATGCCTTTTTGATCCCCGTAATAGATCATCATGGCCGAATGGATGCTGTTGAGGTTCCCCTTGGTCTGGCCTTCCCGGGACTTTTCGACCATTTCCCCGAACCGGGGGATCGCGATGGCGGCCAGGATGCCGATGACGGCCACGACGATCATCAATTCGACCAGCGTGAATCCGGCGGTCTTCCCGCGCCCTTGACCCATAGCTCACCTCGTGACCTTCTAAAGCCCCCCGACAAGGAGGCTTGACCCGCGGCTATTTTATCGCAAGAAGACCCGGGAAGGTGGCTTTCGGAAAAGACCCGGCTTTCAGCCCTTTTTCAGTTTCGCCCGGACGCTCTTCACCTTATCGGCCATGGTCTGGGACCTATCGGTCCGGGTGCCGAACTTGAGGGTGGTGGTGATGCGGGGGGCGCCCATCCGGTGGATCTCCTGGTGGCACCTTTTCACCGCGGCGAAGACCTTGTCCCATTCGCCCTCGATATTGGTGCCGTAAGCATGGAGCTGGATCTTGAGCCCGGCTTTCTTGAGGACCTTCTCGCAGGCGGCCACGTATTCGGAGACCGAGACCCCGACGCCCAGGGGAACGACGCAAAGATCGGCGATGACTTTCATTGAAGCCTCCTCTTTCTTTTTCCTTCCGGTTATTTGTTCACGTCCCATTGTAGGAAATCCCCCACGACAAAACCCAGACTGGTACTGCCGTTGGAAACCGTCGGCGTCTGATTTTGGATATCAATGAACTCGTTATAGGTGTAACCGGTATCGGGGTAGGGTGTCACCGGATCGATCGAAACCGGCGAGTCTTGATCGGGTGGCAAAGAATAGGTCGTGATAAAAGGAGCATGGCGAATATAGACATGGTCCGAATTGCCTTCCGTGGCCCAACTGGCGTAAGTAACGGCCCCACTCCCATCCGCGAGAACCGAAATATCGCCCGGAGCGGTCTGGGTTGCGGAAGTGGTCACACCCATCGCGATACAGGTCAGGGTGTAAGTTTCCCCGAGCTCATAAGTAAAGGTGTCTTGGCTGTGGTATTGCGCATAACCAACCCCTCCATAAGACACCGGCTTATCATAAGGCACCGTAACCGGCGAACTCAGATTGGAACCCGTCAGGATAACGACGGCGTCCGTGACCGGTGAATTGTTGACCAATAGGTCCAAATAGACGTCCCGCGTAAGTCCAACGGTGTAACCATAATCGATACGCCCCACAAGTCCGTCATACCAAAAGACGGCCGGAGTCGAGGTTGCCGTGGGTGTTTGCGTGGGAGTGGCGGAAACCGTTGAACTTGGGGCCGGAGTCATAGTCCCGGTAGGCGTGCCGGTTGGGGTGGAAGTGAACGTCAAGGCGTTGTCGGGCGTGACAGGGGTTTGAGTGTCCGAACAGGAAGATAGCCAAAGCGACATTGAGACGCAGGATAAGAAAACCAGGGATACAATCTGTCTTTTCATAGGACCCTTTAAAAACACCGTCCATACCTAGACCCATGGATCAAAAAGGCATCCTCAACAAACCCGCCACCAGGACCCCGAGCCCACAGAGGACCAGCGAAAGTCGCAGTCCCCAGGTCACCGGCAGGGCCCCTTCCTTCCCTTCCCCGGTCCGGGTGTAAAGGACGCCGACCACCTTCAAATAATAGTAGGCCGAAAGGAAGCTGTTCAAGACGCCCAGGATGACCAGTCCGGTCATCCCATGGTCGACCGCGGTCTTGAAGAGGAAATACTTCCCGAAGAACCCGGCGGTGGGCGTCATTCCGGCGAGCGAGAACATAAAGAACGCCATCACCAATCCCAGGATGGGATCGCGGAAGCCGAGCCCCCGGAGGTCGTTGAAGGCGACCTCCTTTTCCCCTTTTCCCGAGGCCCAAGCCAGCCAACCGAAGGCCCCGCCCGTCATGAGCGTATAAGCGAGAAGGTAGAAGGCCACACCGCGCTCGATCTCGTTGGCGGGGGCGACGGCCGCGACCGACAAGCCCACCATCAGGTAACCCGCATGGGCGACGCTGGAGAATCCGAGCATGCGCTTGACGCTGGATTGGGCCAAGGCGCCCAAGTTCCCCCAGGTCATGGTGAGGACCGCCAGCACCGCGAAAGCGCCGATCCAGGGGCCCGGCAGGCCGAAGGCCTCGGTGAAAAGGCGGGCCATGGCCCCGAAAGCCGCGGCCTTGATGCCCGTGGAAAGGAAGGCGGAAACGGGTGCGGGGGATCCATCATAAACATCGGGCGCCCAGCCATGGAACGGCACCAAACCCGTTTTGAACCCCAGGCCCACCAGGAGGAACGCCACCCCCAGGTAGGTCCAAGGGGAGGAGGCTCCCCCCTGGTCCATGAAGTGGCGAAGGTCCGGGAAATGGGTCATCCCGGACGCTCCATAAAGGACTGCGATGCCGTAGAGAAGGAACCCCGACGCGAAGACGCCGAGCAGGAAATACTTCAAGGCAGCCTCGGTGGATCCTTCCTTGACCCGCAAATAACCGGCCAGGATGTAGCCCGCCAACGACATGAACTCGATCCCGACGAAGAAGGTGAGGAAGTCGGCGGCCAGGATGAGGGTGAACATCCCCGCCAACGCCAGGAGCAGGAGCGCATAGAACTCGCCTGTCACGGCCTTCTCGCGGACCAGGTAAGAGGCGGAAAAAACACAGGCCAGCAGGGTCGAGAGGGTGCAGATCCCCATCAAGGTCAGTGAATAGAGGTCGACCACCACCGTCCCCTGGAACAAGGCCCCCGCCATGGGGCGCGTCAATTGGGCCAGGATATCCCAGAGGGAAAGCACCAAAAGGGTCCCGCAGGCGAGGGGCATGGCCTTACGCCCCTCCTCGCCCCCCAATACTTCCAGGAGCAAGAGCCCCAAGGCTCCCCCGCTCACGATCCAAAGGGGAAGAAGGGCGGTCCATTCGATGGGTAGGGCTTGCATTCAGGCCTCGGTCACTTTTTGTTCTTCTCTTTTTCCAATGTTTCCTGCCGGTGGCGCTGTTCGGCGGCGAAATCGGTCATCCGCGGGGGAGGCTTGAGCTTTTCGATGACCTTCATCTGCAGGGTCTTCTCTGCCGGGGCGATGAAGAGATTGGGATTCAGCCCCACCCAAAGGGCGGCCAGGCAAAGGGGCAGGAGGGCCAGGATCTCGCTCCAGGAAAGGTCGGAGACCTTCTGGTTCGGCTTCTTGGACAGGGGGCCCAGGAAGACCCGTCCATAGAAATGGAAGAGGAACCAGGCGGTCAGCACGAACCCGCCGATGGCCAGCACGGCCAAGAGGGGCCAGGCTTTATAGGTCGAAAGGAGGATCAGCACTTCCCCGGGGAACCCGGCGAAGGCCGGTAGGCCCGCCACCGACAGGAGGGTCCAAAGGAAGGTGAAGGCCAGGAAGGGCGCCACCTTGGCCAGGCCCCCGAACTCCTCGGCCTCATGGCTTTCGCGGCGGGTCCAGAGGGCCCCGATCAAAAGGAAGAAGGCGGTCATGGCCACTCCATGGCCGATCATCTCGATGAGCCCGCCCTGTAGGCCCATCAGCGAATAGGTGAAAACCCCGAGCAGGACCAGACCCATGTGGGAAAGGGAGGAGTAAGCGGCCATGCGCTTGAAGTCGGTCTGCAGGACCGCCATGAGAGCCCCATGGAGCACCCCGGCCAGGGCCAGCACCATGATCCAGGGCGCGAAATCCCTGGCCGCGACCGGGAAGAGCGGGATGCAGAAGCGGAGCAAACCATAGACCCCCAGCTTGACCATGACCCCCGAGAGAAGGGCGGTGGCGCCCGCCGGGGCCTCGGTATAGGCGTCGGGTAGCCAGGCGTGGAACGGGAAAAGCGGGACCTTGATCAGGAAAGCCATCGAGAAGGCCAGGAAGCACCAGAACTGGACGTCCTCGGGGAAGGTGTGTTCGAAAAGCTTGGTGTAATCGAAGCTATGGGCTTCGTGGGTGGCGTAGATCAGGGCCACCAGCATCAGGAGGGATCCCAGCATGGTGAAAAGGACGAACTTCAGGGTCGCCCGGCCCCGGTTCGGCCCGCCCCAGATCCCCATGAGGAAGAAGACCGGCACCAGCATGAGCTCCCAGAAGAGATAGAAGAGGAAAAGGTCGGTGGAAGCCAGGGTCCCGATCATGGCCGACTCCAGCACCAGGACCGAGGCCAGGTAACCCCGCAGGTTGATGCGGATCCAACCCCAGCTGGCCAAAAGCACCCAGGGGGTCAGGAAGGTGGTCAGGAGGATGAGCCAGAGGGACAGGCCGTCCATCCCCAGGCTGTAATGGATCCCCAGGGAAGGGAGCAGGTCCTTCTGCTCCTCGAATTGGAACCCGCCATCCGCCGGGTTGAAGCCCTGGACCAGGGAAAGGGAGAACACGAAGGTCGTGAAGGAGGCCAGGAAGGCCAAGGCCTTCGAGGCCCTTTCCTGGGGGAAAAGGGCGGCAAGACCGGCGCCCACCAGGGGTAGCGCGATGAGGATGGAGAGGATCAAAGCAAAGCCTTTCTAAAGCCGGGAATCTCCCGGGCCTTCGTTAATGCGTCATCCAATAGATCAGCAAGGCGGCGCCCAGGGCCACATAGGCCAGGTAAGCGCGGACCAACCCGGTCTGGGATCTCTGGACCCAGCGTGCGAGACCGGCGGCGGCACCGGTCAGGGCCTGCACCAGGCCGTTGACCAGGATGGTCTCCACCAAACGGTCCGAGACCCAGCTCGCCAGGGCTTTCACGCCTTTGACCGCCGAAGCCTCGTAGATCTCGTCCACGTAGTATTTCTTCTCCAGGGTCTGGGCCCCGCCGGGGATCAGCTTCAAGAGGATCGGGCTGATCTTGTGCTTCAAGCCATAGACGAACCAGGCGAAAAGGACGCCGCCGACGGCCACCGCCCAGGAAACGATCATGAAGAGGGGCTCCATGCTCTTGGGGAGGCTGGTCGGTTCCACCGTGGAAAGATGGAAGATGGGCTCAAGGAACTGTCCCAGGCTGTCACCGCCTCCGATGGCCTGCGGCATGCCGATCCAGCCCGACACCAGCGACCCGGCCCCCAGGATGAGGAGAGGCACCGTCATGATCCGGGGCGATTCATGGACATGGTCGAAGATCTTCTTGTCCCCCCGATAGTTCCCGAAGAAGACCAGCACCACCAGGCGGGTCATATAGAAGGAGGTCAGGAAAGCCGTCAGGAGCCCGATGCCGTAGAGCACCTGGGGTAGGAAGGGCAACACGGAGTTAGGAACGGCCAGGGCGTTCCACAGGATGGCGTCCTTGCTGTTGAACCCACCGCAGAAAGGCACGATCCCCGAGATGGCCATCCAGCCCAGGAGGAATCCCACGCTGGTCAGGGGCACGTGTTTCAAGAGCCCCCCCATCTTGCGGATGTCCTGTTCCCCGCCGAGGGCGTGGATGACGGACCCGGCCCCCAGGAAGAGGCAGGCCTTGAAGAACCCATGGGTGATGAGGTGGAAGACCCCGGCACCGTAGGCGCTGACCCCCGCGCCCAGGAACATATAGCCCAACTGGGAGATGGTGGAATAGGCCAGGACCTTCTTGATGTCCTGCTGGACCACCGCCAGGGTGGCCGCCAAAAGGGCGGTCAGGACGCCGATGACGGCCACCACCGTGGAGGCCCAGGGCGCCAGCACGAAGAGGAAGCTCAGGCGGGCCACCAGGTAGATCCCGGCGGTCACCATGGTGGCCGCGTGGATGAGGGCGGAGACCGGCGTGGGGCCCGCCATGGCATCGGGCAGCCAAACATAAAGGGGGATCTGGGCCGACTTGCCGGTCGCCCCGAAGAAGAAGCAGAGGCAGATGAGGGTGGCCGAAAGCTCGTTGATGCTGTGCTTGCCCATCTGAAGGTCGGCGAAATTCACGGTCCCGGTCAGGGTGAAGAGCAGCAGGATGCCCAGCAGGAACCCGGCGTCCCCGATGCGGTTGTAGATGATCGCCTTCTTGCCCGCGTCGGCCTTGGCCATGTCCTCGAACCAGAAGCCGATCAATAGATAGGAACAGAACCCGACCCCTTCCCAGCCCAGGAACATCAGGATCAGGTTCTGGGCCGTGACCAACACCAGCATGGAGAAAAGGAACAGGTTCATGTAGGTGAAGAACCGGCCGAAACCCGCGTCCCCTTTCATGTATCCGATGGAATAGAGGTGGATGAGGCTGGAGACCAGGGTGATGAAGACCGTCATGGTGATGGAGAGGGCGTCCAGGTGGAACTTCAAGAAGACTTGGAAGTCGGTCGATTCGATCCAGGTCCCCAGGTTCTGGGCCAGGATGGTGCCCGGTCCGCCGTCCTTGAAGTGGAGGTAGGCGGTCCAGGCGAAGCAAAAGGAAAGGATGGCCGAACCGCAGGACAGGGTGGCGTAAAGGGCTTCCGGAAAGGGGCGGCCCCGGCGCGCGGCGACGAGCACCAACAGGCCGTTCAGCACCCCTCCGAAAAGAGGCGCGGCGAAGATGAGCCAGATCCAATCGTATTGGATCAGGTTCACGGCTTGGATGGTCTCGATGCCCATGGCCTATCCCTTCAAGCTCTTGAAGATGTCCAGATCGACCGATTCTTTCAGGCGGTAGAGGGCGATGACGATGGCCAAGCCCACGCAGGCCTCGGCGGCGGCGATCGCCACCACGAACAGCACGAAAAGATGCCCCGTCATGTCCCCGTGGACACGGGAAAAGGTCACCAGTGCCAGGTTCGCGGCGTTCAGCATGAGCTCCAGGCTCATGAGGACGATGAAGAGGTTCTTGCGGGCCAGCACCCCGGCGGCCCCGATGGCGAAAAGGACCGCCGAGAGCGCCAGGTAGTGGGCCGGAGTGATGGGTGATAGGTCCATGGTCACAACTTCCTTTTCGAGAGCACTAGGGCACCGACGATGGCGGTCAAAAGCACGAAGGAAAGCATCTCAAAGGGGAAAAGATATTCGCTGAAAAGCTTGGCCCCCACGGCCGAGATGCTCCCAAAACCGGGTTCCAGGGACGCCATCATGGGTTTCCAAGAGGGTGCCAAGCCCATCCAAATGGGCCCCACCACCAGGACCAAAAGGGCGGCCAAGGCCGCCAGGAAACTCCCGGCCCGCGCCTTCATGGGCTCCAATTCCTCCTTGCGCAGGTTCAAGAGCATGATGACGAAAATGACCAGCACCATGATGCCGCCCGCATAGACCAGCACCTGCAGGATGGCGGCCAGGGACGCCGACAGCATGGCGTAGAGCCCCGACAAGGCCGCGAAGGCCGCCACCATGGCGATGGCGGAAGCGATCGGGTTGGTCCGGGTGACGACCAATAGGGCCGTCCCGACCAACACCGCGGCCAGGAAATAAAAAAGAACGCTTTCGATCACCCGATCCACCTTAAAGCAAAGTCTTTTGCCGCAAATGAGCGCAGATCTTCGCAAATAAATCCTAAGTCTTTAAGCCTTTAATCCATTCCTTGCCTTCATCAGCGCTCATTCGCGCTGATTTGCGGCCAGGACTTTGTTTCTCAGGGCCTCGCGTGCGGCCCGTGGGTCCACTGGACGGGACGGGGCGGATTATAGTCCGCCACCACGTCCTTATTATCGTGATCCATCAGGAATTCCTTGTGGTACACCAGGCTGTCGCGGGTGTAGCCCGCCACGGTCACCTCGGGGATGTCCATGCGGATGGCGTCCAGGGGGCAGGCCTCCACACAATAGCCGCAATAGACACAGCGCAGCATGTCGATGTCGAACTTCGCCGGGAACTTCTCGATGTTCGGGTCCGGCGACTCTTCCGCCAGGATATGGATGCACTCGGCCGGACAGGCGGTGGCGCAAAGCATGCAGGCGGTGCAACGGGGTTCGCCGTCCTCGCGCTTCATGAGCCGGTGCCGGCCCCGGGTGGTCGGGGGCAGGTCCTTCTTTTCCTCCGGGAAGGACACCACCGGCATGTCCTTTGGTTGGAGGAGATTGTGCAGGACATGGCCCAGCGTGAGCCAAAGGCCCTTGACCACTTCCACCACATAGATCTTTTCGGCGCCCTTCATCCCGGGCCTAGGAACAACCTTCATCGGCTCACCTTTTTGCCGTCATTGCGAGGAATGACCGCCGAATAGGCGGTCGTCAATGACGAAGCAACCTCAGTTTTAATAAAGCTTCAGGCCTTTTACTTTTGCGTCAGTACGATCACGCCCGTCACCAACAGGTTCAGCAAAGCCAGGGGCAACATCACCTTCCAACCCAAGTTCATCAATTGGTCATAACGGAACCGGGGCAAGGTCCAGCGCACCCACACGAAAAGCCAGCAAAAGAAGAGGACCTTCAGGGTGAGGCTTAAGAGCTGCAAAAGGGCCACCAGGATGCCCGTAAAGTCGGGTGAAAGGTCCTGGCCCGCGCCCCAGATCCAGAAACCCAAAGCCGCCACCGCCGCCAGGAAACCCAGCGCCGCCAGAATGAAGGGTTCGGCCCTTTGGACGCCCTGGTAGAGATGCTTTTGTTGCTCCGCCCTCTTATAGAGGAGATACCCGGCGGTCCCTTTGAGCAGGGCCACGGTCCCGCAAAGAAGCCCCAAGGTCAAGTGCGGGTCCTGGCGCAGGGTCTCGGTGGAGGCGAAGGGCACTTGGTAGCCGCCCAGAAAGAGCGTGGCGATCACGAAGGCCGCCACCACCATGTTGCAGTATTCGGCCATGAAGAAGAGGGCGAATTTCACGCTGGAATATTCCACATGGTAACCCGCCACCAGCTCCGATTCCCCTTCCGCCAGGTCAAAAGGATTGCGGTTCGTTTCGGCGAAGGAGGCTACCAAGAAGAGGAGAAAACCGACCGGTTGTAGGAAGATCCCCCAGTTGGGGATGGGCAAGGTCGCGCCCCAGGCGGCGAGGGAATGCCCCTGGGTCTCCACGATCGAACCCAAGCGCACGTCCTGATAGACCATCAAGAGTCCGACCATGGCGAGCCCCATCGAAAGTTCATAGGAGATCATCTGGGCCGAGGAACGAAGCCCGCCCATCAGCGAGAATTTATTATTGGAGGACCAACCCGCCAGGATGATGCCGAAGACCCCCATGCTGGTGATGGAAAGCACGAAAAGAACGCCTACGTTCAGGTCCGCCGCCTCGAACTGCACCGGCCGGCCGTTGAAGGTCATGGGGGCCGCCAGGGGCACCACCAGCAGCGGCAGCAGGCTCATGGTCATGGACCAGAAAGGCGCCATGAAGAAGTAGAGCCTGTTCACGCCGGCGGGCACGATGTTCTCTTTCATCAAGAGCTTCACCACGTCGGCGAAGTTGTGGATCATGCCGAAAAGGCGGATCCCCAGGATGTTCGCGCGGTTGGGCCCGATGCGGTCCTGAATGATGGCGCTTCCCTTTCGTTCCAGCCAGATGAAGACCGGGATGAATTGAAGGGGGATGAGCCAAGCGACCACGGTCATCACCGCGATATTGATGAGGGTGAAGGTCTGGTTATCCAAGGACCACCTTCCCGCACACGTTCGGCTGGGCCTTGACGCCCTGGAAGGGCTCGGCCGCCATGGGTTTTAGGTCCAGTACTTTGCCCGTTGCGGGGATGCCGTTGAAGGTCAGCCCCTTGAGCAACTCCACTTCCTTGGCCATGGCATTGAAGATCGAGGCGGTGTCCGGATAATCGAACCCTTCCACCTTCAGGGCCTTCGCCAGCTTGGCCATCCAGAGGGAAGCCTCGATGATGTCCGCGTTCTCCGGTTCGATGGCCTGCCGGACCCGTTGCAAGCGGCTGGTGGCGTTCACGAAGGTCCCGTTCTTCTCGATGAAGGTGCGCATGGGGAACACCATGGACCCCTTCTCGGCCACCTTGGTTTTGTGGACCGTCAACACGATCAGGGCCTTCACCTTTCCATAGACCTGGTTCGCCCGGGCCTCGTCCTGTCCGAAGGGATTGTTGTGCATCATGATCACGACCTTGATCTCGCCCTTCTCGATGCGGGAAAGCAGGTCGGCTCCCTCAGGGTCTATGCCAAGCAAGGCCAAACCCTGGGAATTGGGGGTTTTATCGGCCAATTTCAGGATGTTATCGCCCTCGCCCTTCTTGCCCCAGAAGGGGGCGGCGAGGTTCTTGGGGTTGAAGCGCTTCTCAAAGAGTTTCTTCATCATATAGAGGTCTTCCAAGGCCGCGAAGGGGGAGGCGATCCCCGCCACCTCGTCCTTGTTCAGGCCTTCCAGGATATGGGCCAACTGGGCGATGCCCTCGTTCAAGTTCGCGGTGGAATGGCCCAGGCGTACCTCTTCCTGCCGGTTCTTCTGGTAATAGTCGAAGGAGAAACGGCCCTCGTCGCAGATCCAGGTCTTGTTGAGTTCGGCGTTCTCGCGCGGCATGAAACGGTAGATGCGGCCCTTGTTGTGCTCGACCGTGATGTTGCAGCCCCGCGCGCAGGAATGGCAGACGGATTCGGTTTTCTTCAGGAACCAGACCCGTTGCTTGAAGCGGAACTCCTTCAAGGTCAGGGCCCCCACGGGGCAAACGTCGGTCACGTTGCCGGAATAGGCGTTGTCCAATCTCACGCCCGGGAAGATGTCGAGCTTGGATTCATGGCCGCGGTTCACGATGCCGAGCTCGGAGGTCTTGGGGACCTCGTCCACGAAACGGATACAGCGGGTGCAAAGCACGCAGCGTTCCTGGTCCAGGATGATGTGTTCGCCGATGTCCTCGGCCTTGCCGCCCTTGAAATAGCGGGGTACGCCCCGGCGGAAGTCGTAGAGGCCGTATTCCATGTATTGGTTCTGGAGCTTGCACTCCCCCGCCTTGTCGCAGACCGGGCAATCCAGGGGATGGTCCAGCAGGAGCATCTCGATGGCGCTCTTCTGGGCCTGCTTGGCCTTGGGGGAAAGCGTATGGACAACCATGCCCTCGGCCACCTTGGTGTTGCAGCCCACCGTCAGCATGGGGCCCTTGGGCCCCTCGATCTCCACCATGCAGGTACGGCAGTTGCCCGCCACCGGCAGGTAAGGGTGATAACAGAAATGCTCCAGCTTCATGTCATTATCGAGCACCGCCTGCAGGACGTTGGTGCCGTCCTTGACCTCGAGTTGTTTGCCGTCGATGGTGATCTTGGGCATCAGGACACCGCCTCGGGCACGGACACGGAAGCGGGTTTGCAGTACTTCTCGAAATCGCCGCGGAATTTCTTGAGGAAGCTACGCACCGGCATGGCGAGGGCCGCCGAGAGGACGCAGATGGTCTTCCCTTCCATGTTGTCCGCGATCTCCAGCATCAGTTCCAGTTCCTTGGTGGTGGCTTCCCCGTCCAGGATCTTCCGCATCAGGCGGTCCTCCCAAGCGGTCCCTTCCCGGCAGGGCGTGCATTGCCCGCAGGACTCGTGGGAGTAGAAGTGGGTCAGGTTCTTCAGCACTTTCGTCATATCGACCGTATCGTTCATGATGATGGCGCACCCGGTGCCGAACATCGTCTTGTGGTCCCGCATGCTCTCATAGGTCAGGGTCAGGTCCTGGCATTCCTCGGCGGTGAGGACCGGGCAGGAGGACCCGCCGGGGATGACGGCCTTGAGCTTTCCCTTCACGCCCTTACCGTAGTTGTTGATGAAATCCATCATGGGCAACCCGAAGGGCATTTCCCAGTAGCCGGTTTGGTTCACATGGCCCGAGAGACCGAAGACGTGGGTGCCGGTGGATTCCTTGGTGCCGATGGCCGCATAGGCCGCCGCGCCGTTCTCGACGATCCAGGGGACCGACGAGAGGGTCTTCACGTTGTTGATGATGGTCGGGCAACCGAAGAGCCCCACCACCGCCGGGAAGGGCGGTTTGATGCGGGGTTTGCCGGGCTTTCCCTCGAGGGATTCCAAGAGCCCCGTTTCCTCGCCGCAGATGTAGGCCCCCGCGCCGCGATGAACGTAGATCTCCAGGTCGAACCCGGAACCTTGGATGTTCTTGCCCAGGTAACCCGCTTGCTTGGCCTCGTCGATGGCCGCGTTCAGGCGTTGGATCTGTTCGTAGAACTCACCCCTTACATATATGTAAGCCGTGTGGCTGTTGATGGCGTAACAGGCACAGAGAATCCCCTCCAGGAGGAGATGCGGGTCGTAATACATCATGTAACGGTCGGAAAAGGTCCCGGGCTCCCCTTCGTCGGCGTTGACCGCCAGATAGATGGGCTTTCCCGTGTTCTGGGGCACGAAGGACCACTTCATCCCAGCCGGGAACCCGGCCCCGCCCCTACCTTTAAGGCCTGACGCCTTCACTTCTTCGATGATCTCGGCGGGCTTTTTGGCGAAAAGGTTCTTCAGGGACGCGTAGCCGCCCGTGGCCAGGTAGCCCTTGAGGGTATGGCCGTCCTTCACATTGAAACGCTTGGTCAATTGGGGCTGGAAATCGGCCATGGTTATTTCTTCCTCAGTTCATCGATGAGCTTTTCGGTCTTTTCCGGCGTCAGGTTCTCGTGGTATTCGTCGTTCACCCGCATGCAGGGCCCGGTGTGGCAGGAGGCCAGGCATTCGACCCTCTGATAGCTGAACTGCCCGTCCTGGGTGGTCTCCCCGTCCTTCAGGGAAAGCTTCGTCTCGATGGTCTTCTTGATCTCCTCGGACCCAGCCAGGAGGCAGGAGATGGTCTGGCAGACCTGGAGGTGGTATTTGCCCGGTTTCTGTTTCTGGTACATGGTGTAGAAATTGGCCGTTTCCAATACTTGGGCGGGCGAGCAACCCACCAGGTCCGCCACCGCACGCATGGCGTCGGTGGAGATGAAGCCGAATTCCCGCTGGGCGAGCCAAAGGGCGGGCAAAAGCGCGGCCCGGCGCACGGGATAGCGCGCGGCGATCGCCTCGAACTCTTGTTTGACCTCAGGTTTGAATTGAACCGGCATCGGATCCTCTTTTTTCACCGCGAAGAAGCGAAGTCCGCGAAGAAAATCATTTAATTTTCCATTCCTACTTTGGCTTACGTCTTATTTCGCCCTCTTCGCATCTTCGCGATAAAGCCTTTATCTATCCAATTCCCCGGCGATGATGTTGATCGATCCCAGGTTCGCCACGGCGTCGGCCACCATCCGTCCCTCGATCATCTCGTGGAAGGCGGCGAAATTCATGAAGCAGGGCGGTCGGCACTTCACCCGGTAGGGATTCTTGCCGCCGTCGGAAACGATATAGAAGCCCAGTTCCCCGTTGGCCGCTTCGGTGAAGTCATAGACCTCGCCGGCGGGCGGCAGGATGCCGTGCATGATGATCTTGAAGTGGTTCATCAAGCCTTCGATGTTGCCGTAGGTCTGCTGTTTCGGGGGCAGGGCCACCCGCTTGTCGTCGGTCATGACGGGGCCCTTGGGGATCTTCTTCAAGGCCTGTTCGATGATGGAGGCCGATTCCTCGATCTCCAAGAGTCGCACGAAGATGCGGTCGTAGATATCGCCCGTGGTGCCCACCGGCACGTCGAATTTGTAGTCCTCATAATGGTAATAGGGTTCGGCCTTGCGCAGGTCGTACTCGACCCCGCTCGCCCGGAGCGTCGGCCCCGTCCAGCCATAAGCGATGGCCATTTCTTTCGGGACAATGCAGAGGCCCTGCGTGCGGTCGAGGAAGATGCGGTTCTTCCCGATGAGCTTCTGGATCTCCCCTGTGTTGTGGCGGATGTCCTTGAGGACGGCCTTCACGTCGTCGGCGAAAGAGGGGTAAAGGTCACGGGCCAGGCCGCCGATACGAAGATAGCTGGAGGTAAGCCGCGCCCCGCAGAGCTTCTCGAGGATGTCATAGACCTTCTCGCGGGCGTTGAAGGAATACCAGAAATTGGTCAGGGCCCCGATGTCCACCAGGTTCGCCCCCGCGCAGACCAGGTGGTCGATGATGCGGTTGAGCTCGCAGGTGATGAGACGCACCGCCATGGCCCGCTCGGGGATAGTGATGTCCAGCATCTTCTCCATGGCCTTGCAATAGCCCACGTTGTTCATGATGGCCGACACGTAATTGAGCCGGTCGGTATAGGGAATGACCTGCTGGTAGGTATGGACCTCGCAGTCCTTCTCGAAACCCCGGTGCAGGTAGCCCATTTCGGTGACCGCCGCCACGATGGTTTCGCCGTCCAACGCGCAGAGGGCCCGCAAAGTGCCGTGGGTGGCCGGGTGGCTGGGGCCCAGGTTCACATAGACCAGGTCCTTCTTGCGCTTCCCTTCGGACGACTCCAAACCGGCGGAGCTTTCCGGTGTTTTGGGAAGCAAGGTTTTTGTGTCCAAGTCGCTCATGCTATTCTTTATGCCCTTCGTGTCTTCGTGGTTCGATTCCCGCTTATTCGTAGCCCTTTTCTTTTAACCGCACGTCCATCTCGTCCATCAGGGATTCGTTGGCCGACAGCCATTGCCGCCGCGTGATGGGATAGTCCTTGCGAAGCGGATGCCCCACGAACTCATGGTGGTTCAAGAGCCGCTTGAGGTTCGGGTGGCCGGAAAAACGGATGCCCATCTGGTCGAAGGCTTCCCGTTCCAGCCAATCGGCGTTCTTATAGAGGCCGCTGATCGAGGGAACGACCGCGTCATCCTCGGGAGCGGTCACCTTCAATTGGAAACGGTGCCCGTGGGTCAGGGATTTCAGGATGTAAGCCACCCCAAAGCGGTCCCCGGTACGCTCAGGCATTAGAGAGTAATCGATGGAGACTAGGTCGATAAGCATGTCGAAGGCCAGGTCCTTTTTATCGCGCAGGGTCTTCACCACGTCCGCGATGGCCTTTCGATCGATCAATACCTCTAAAACCCCGTAGCGATCCGTTGAAGCCTTGACGGCCCCCGAATGCTTCTCTTCGATTTTTTTCAAGATCTCGGTTTGTTCCACGTTTTGCCTTGCTCTGTGATCTCTGTGCCCTCTGTGGTTCGAATGCCTTTAATAATTGAAATGCGGTTCTTTCGCTTGGAACTGTGCGGGCGGCGTGGTCTTGGGGTTCTCGATCTTGTGCTGGAGCTTCATCACCGCGTCCAGGATGGCCTCGGGGCGCGGGGGGCAACCGGAGATATAGACGTCCACGGGAATGATCTGATCGATGCCCTGGACCGTGCAGTAGTTGTTATAGAAACCGCCGGCCGAAGCGCAGACCCCCATGGAGATGACCCACTTGGGCTCGCACATCTGCTCATAGATCTGCTTAAGGATAGGCGCCTGCTTGAAGGTGACGGTCCCGGCCACTAGGAGCAGGTCCGATTGGCGCGGTGAGAAGCGGACCAGTTCGGCCCCGAAGCGGGCCAGGTCGAAGACCGAGGACACCACGCCCATGAACTCGATGGCGCAACAGGCGGTGCCGAAGGGCATGGGCCAAAGGGAGTTCTTCTGCCCCCAGGCGACCACGGCGTCACGGCGGGTGGTGAAAGCGGGAAATGTTTCTACTCCCATTCCAAGGCTCCTCTCTTGAGCAGGTAGAACCAACCAAAGGCCAGCACGAAAAGGAAGGCCAGCATGGTGAGGAAGCCGCCCCAGGCCAGTTTCTGGAACAGGACCGCCCAGGGAAAAAGGAACACCACCTCCACGTCAAAGACCAGGAAGCACATGGCCACCAGGTAGAACTTCACGTGGAAAGGGTGCCTCGCGTCGCCCGACAGGGCGGGCGTTTGGATGCCACACTCATACGAGGAAAGCTTGGTGGCGTTGTCCTTGCGGGGGCCCAAGAGGGCCGAAAGGAGGTACATGGCGGCGGGCACGGCCAAGGCCAGGAGCAGCCCCAAAGCGATGGGGAGTAGGATCTCGATCTGGTCGAAGCTCATGCCGACCTCTTGAAGGGGAAATACCGGCGGGAAGGACGGGGGCGAAAGGCCGGAATAGGCCGAATTATAGGTATTTTTGGGACTTTAACGCAATGTGAAATATTTCACAAACTCAGGTTTTACACCGGCATTCAAGGGGTTCCTAAACCCCCAAAAGGCCTTTTGGCAAATTTAGATGTGAAATCTTTCACAAGCCCTAGAAGGTCCCCAGCCACCCCCACAACATCTGGAAATAAAAAAGGCCCGGGGGATATCCCCGGGCCTTTCTGGATCGCCTTCTTACATGAAGGAATAACCCGCCAAGAAGGTCAGGGTCCCGTTCTGCACATTGACGTTCTGGGACACGTTCTGGAGGCCCAGTTCATAACGGGCGCTCACGAGGAACTTATCGATGTCCAACTCGACCCCGCCCACAAGACCGATGTCCGAGCTGTTGAGGTTCGGGATGTCGTTGCCCCCGTTGTCCTTGGCCAACATGTTCCAGCTGAACGCCGGGCCCAGAAGAAGAGCCGGGTTCAGGACCGGCGTCCCCAGGGAGAGCTTGGCGAGGATCGGAACCTCGATGTAGTCCAATTGGGTGGTGGTGCTGGTGCCTGAAATGGCATTCCCCTTTTGTTCATAGAGGATCTCGGGACGAACGGCGAAGGATTGGCCGAAGTTCAGGCAAAGGAACCCGCCGCCCACGAACCCCAATTTGGAATCGTTGGCACTGCTGACCATGCTCAGGTCGCTTCCGACCAGGTTCGCGAAATTGGCTCCCGCTTCCAAACCGATATTGAAATTCTGCGCCGACGCGGCCCCCGCCAGGGTCGCCAAGCCTAAAGCCAAAACCAGGGTCTTGATCTTCATGATGCCTCCCTCTTCTCGACAGTTTGGGACCTCGGGGCCGATGGCCCGAAGGGATCCTTCCTTAAGACGCACCCATCCTCGACCGGGTTCCGCCTCTTTTTCAAGCCGGAACGGCCAAAAAGGCCTGTTATTTCGTCTTGGAAAGCCAGTCGGTATGCAGGAACCCTCGTTCCGGATGGTCCACCCGCTCGTAGGTGTGGGACCCGAAGAAATCCCGCTGGGCCTGGGTCAAGTTCTGTGGCAGGTCCGCGGTGCGGTAGGCGTCGAAATAGGCCAGGCTCGCGCTCATGGCGGGCGTCGGGATGCCGTTCGCCACCGCCACCTGGACCACCTTGCGCCAATTGGCCTGAGTGGATTCGACCTGCTTCTTGAAGGACTCGTCCAGCAGGAGCGACCCCAGGTTCGGGTTGCGCTCATAGGCCTTCATGATCTCGTCCAGCAACTTGGCGCGGATGATGCACCCGCCCTTCCAAATGCGGGCCATCTCGCCCAGGTTCACGTTCCACTTGTATTCGTCCGAAGCGGCCTTGATGAGGCGCATGCCCTGGGTATAGGAACAGACCTTGGAGTCATAGAGGGCGTCCCGCACCGCATTGATGAGCTCTTTCTTATCGCCCGAGTAGGAAACAGCAGGGCCCTTGATCTGCTTGGACACCGCCACGCGCTCTTCCTTGATGCTCGACATGCCACGGCCGTCCAAGGACGCCACGATGGTGGGGATCTGGACCCCCAGATCGAGGGCGATCTGGGCCGTCCATTTGCCCGTTCCCTTTTGCCCCGCCTTATCCAGGATCATGTCGACCAGCGGTTTGCCCGTCTCGTCGTCCTTCACGGTGAAGACCTTGGCGGTCAATTCGATGAGGAAGGAATCGAGGATGCCCTTGTTCCATTCGGCGAAGATGTCGGCCAATTCGGAGGCCTTGAGTCCCAGGACCTTGCGCAGGATGTCGTAGCTCTCGGCGATCAACTGCATGTCGCCGTACTCGATGCCGTTGTGGACCATCTTCACGAAATGGCCCGCCCCGTCGGGACCGCAATGGGTCACGCAAGGGCCCGAGTTGGTCTTGGCCGAGATGGCCTCGAAGATGGGCTTCACGAACTCATAGGCCTTGGGGGAGCCGCCCGGCATGATGGAAGGCCCGAACCGCGCGCCTTCCTCGCCGCCCGACACGCCCGCGCCGAAGAAATAAAAGCCTTCCTTGGTCAGCTCGGCCTCGCGGCGCTGGGTGTCCTTGAACCAGGAATTCCCGCCGTCGATGATGATGTCGCCCTTGGAGAGCAGGGGCTTGAGGAGCTTGATGGCGTCGTCCACCGGATCGCCCGCCTTCACCATGAGCATCACCCGGCGGGGGGATTTGAGGGCCTTCACGAAATCCTCGAGGCTATGGGCCCCGATGAACTTCTTGCCGGCGTTGCGCTTCATGAAGGGGGTCACCCGGTCGCTGCGCAGGTTGCAGACGGCCACCGAGAAGCCGTGGTCCTCGATGTTCATGGCCAGGTTCTCGCCCATCACCGCGATGCCCAGCACGCCGAAATCGGCCTGCGTCAATTGGTCCGCCATGGAAGCCTCCTCGTTCGGATTTTTCGGAGCGCATTCTAACATGGACCCTGCGTTTAGTTAGGAAGGGACGTCAGGTCGCAACGGAACTTTAGGGGGCCGACACGCCGGATGCAAAGCCGGGATCTTTCAAAAGACTCGCCAGGCTCTTTATCGCCTTCTTTTCATCGTTCAAACACCAAAAATCGATCCAAACCCCGGGCCTTTCATCGTTGCGGCGCGTCACGGTCGTGACCTGGAAGCCCTTTTGGGAAAGGGCCTTCACCCATTCGTCGGCCTTTTGCGGCAAGGCTTGGAATTCGCCCCACAGGACCAGGTCGTTCCCTTCCTTCTGGAGAGTGACCCGCAGTTCCAAGGGGAAGTCTCCCCATTGATAAAGAAGGTCCTCTCCCTCTTCCTGGCCTGCCCCCAAGGCCGCCCTTGCATCGGCCCAAGGGTCCTTCTGGGCGGTGGGACGCGGGGACGGAGTGCCGAGGGTCATGGGTGTGCCGGTCGAATCCAAGACCAGCTTCAGGCGCCAAGCCAGTTCCTTGGGGGGACCCAAGCCCCCCAGGCGCAGGCACCGGACCTCCGGGGAGGCCTGGGGAAAAGGGGAATAGAGGCCGATCACCTTCAGGCCGTTGCGCGCGGCCTGGGCCAGGACCCGGCCCGTCTCCGATTCGAGGATGAAAAGGCAGGCCTCCATCCGGAGGCCTTTGTCCTCCTGGCTGAAGGAGACCCTGGAGATCAGCATTCCCCTGGCGTCCAGGGGGACCCCTTGGACCAGGATATTCAGGTCCGTCCGTGGGAACTCGAACCAGGTCCCGTTCCCCACGGTCATGCCGGGACGCCCCAAGGTGCTTTCCAACCCGGCCCAGGGGGACGCGGCGAAAACGGACGGCCGAAGGGCGAACAAGAGGGTCAGCAAGAGGAGAACTTGAGGGGTCATGGGGGCATTCTATACCCCGCTTCCGTCGGGCCTTTCCCGAAAACTTTTTACTTTGTGGCCTTTTCGCCGGGGCCTATCATTGGCCCAAGCGGCGTGGATCCCCCATCGCGTAAGGGCCCAGGCCCCCACGTCCTCCTTCCCACCAGCCCCTGAAAGCGACGCTCGATGGCTATCAAAAACTTCCTGGGCGACCAGGCCCCGAAACAGCTCCGCAAGGTCTGGGGCGAGGCCACTTCCTTCCTCTCCTTCTACCAGAAGATCTGGTGGGTGGACCTGGTCCTGCTTTTCGGGCTCATCGGCCTCCTCCTGGGCATCATGACCGTGGCTTCCGAGTGGACCGGCATCCACCGGGCCGCCATCGAGATCGACCTCTCCCCCTGGGCGCTGCCCAAATACACCTTCTTCTCCCTTTGCCGGGGCCTGCTGGCCTATTCCCTCTCTTTCGTCTTCACCCTGGCCTACGGCTACTGGGCCGCCAAGGACCGCATGGCCGAGAAGGTGCTCATCCCGCTGTTGGACATCCTGCAGAGCATCCCGGTGCTGGGCTTCATGCCCGGCCTGGTCCTCGCCCTGGCCGCCCTTTTCCCGAACAGCAATATCGGCCTGGAGCTGGCTGCGGTCCTCATGATCTTCACCGGCCAAGTCTGGAACATGACCTTCAGCTTCTACCAGTCGCTTCGTTCCATCCCCCAGTACCTGCTGGAAGCGGCCGCCGTCTACCGCTTCGACGCGGTCACCCGGGCCCTGAAGCTGGAGATCCCCTTCTCGGCCATGGGGCTCATCTGGAACAGCATGATGAGCATGGCCGGGGGCTGGTTCTTCCTGACGGTCTCCGAGGCCTTCCAGCTGGGGGACAAGGACTTCCGGCTTCCCGGGCTGGGTTCCTACATGAGCGTGGCCGCCGACAAAGGGGACAACGTGGCCCGCCTCTGGGGCGTGGTGGCCATGGTCGTCATGATCACGGCCCTGGACCAATTGCTGTGGCGGCCCCTGGTGGTCTGGGGGCAAAAGTTCCGGGTGGAGGAGGGCGGGGCCGAGGAAACCATGCGGTCCTGGTTCCTGGACCTGCTCAACCAGTCCCAAGTGCTGCGGCGTCTGGGGCGTTTTTTCAGGCCCAGGCCCGAGGGAACGGAAACCGAGTCCCCCGTCCCGGCCGCCCGACCGGCCGCGCGGCCCGCCGGATCCCCCAACCCCTTCACCCGTATCGTCTCGACCCTTTGCTTCCTTCTATTGCTCGGGGCCATGCTCTTCGGCGCCTTCAAGGTCGTGGAGCTCTTCTCACGGGTGCGCCTGGACCAATGGATCCTTATCATCGAGGAGGCCCTCGCCACGCTCGCCCGGGTCATGGCGGCGGTAGGCCTTTCGGCCCTTTGGACGGTCCCCGTGGGCCTTTGGATCGGACTTTCCCCCCGGCTCTCGCGCGTTAGCCAGCCCTTCGTGCAGGTGGCCGCCTCTTTCCCCGCGCCCATGCTCTTCTCTTATCTATTGGTGGCCATGGCCTTCCTGGGCATCCCGCTCAACTGGGGCAGCGTCGCCCTCATGATCCTGGGCGCCCAATGGTACATCCTCTTCAACGTCATCGCCGGGGCCATGGCCATCCCCTCGGACCTCCTGGAAGCCTCCCGCATGTACCGTATCTCGGGCTGGCAGCGCTTCACCAAGGTGCTCCTGCCCGGCATCTTCCCCTACCTGGTGACCGGCATGGTCACCTCCGCCGGCGGGACCTGGAACGCTTCCATCGTCGCCGAATACGTGACCGACAAGGGCAAGACCCTCACCGCCTTCGGGCTCGGGTCCCAGATCAGCGAGGCGGCCTCCCGGGCCGACTTCCCCATGCTGGCGGCCAGCGTCGTGATGATGTCCCTCATGGTGGTGGTCTTCAACCGCCTGGTCTGGAAGAGGTTGTATCGGCTGGCCGAGGGGAAGTATTCTTTGAGCAAGTGACGGAGGGAACGGGATGGCGGCGGAAACGGCGACGGCGAACGGCCAAAAACTGATCGAGCTCAAGGGCGTCTGCCAGGAGTTCAAGCTCCCCAGCGGCAAGGAACTGAACGTCCTTCAGAACATCAGCCTTTGCATCGAAAAGCGCGAGGTGGTGGCGCTCCTGGGCCCCTCCGGTTGCGGCAAATCGACCATCCTGCGCATCCTGGCCGGCCTCATCGCCCCCACCAAGGGCGAGGTCTTCTACCACGATCAGCCGCTCCACGAGCTCAATACGGGTGTTTCCATCGTGTTCCAGAGCTTCGCCCTCTTCCCCTGGATGACGGTGGCGGAGAACATCCAGACCGCCCTCGAATCCCGCGGCTTCCCCGCCGCCGACATCGAGGAGCGGGCCCAGAAAGCCATCCAGATGGTGGGCCTGGCGGGCTTCGAGGAGACCTATCCCCGGGAACTTTCCGGCGGTATGAAGCAGCGGGTCGGCATGGCCCGCGCCCTTTCGGTGGACCCCGAGATCCTTTTCATGGACGAGCCCTTCAGCCACGTGGACGCCCTCACCGCCGAGTCCCTCCGGGCCGAGGTCATCGACATCTGGGCCTCCCACGACAAGAACCCCTCCTCCATCCTCCTGGTCAGCCACGACATCCCCGAGGTCGTCTATATGGCCGACCGCATCGTGGTGCTGGGCGCCCATCCGGGCCGGGTGCTCAAGATCGTGGAGAACAAACTGCCCCGTCCCCGCGATTACCGGTCCCCCGAGTTCATGAAGATGGTGGACCAACTGCACGAGGTCATCACGGGCCACGAGATCCCCGACGCCCCCGAACCCGTGCTGGCCCCCAACGAGGTCCCGCCGCCCGAGCCCATCCCCGACACCCTGCCCAGCATCATGGTGGGCTTGCTCGAATACCTGGATGCCCGCGAAGGGAAGGAGGACGTCTTCCGCATCGCCGCCGAGACCGACAAGGAGTTCGGGGAGGTCATCAAGATCGTGAAAGCCCTCGAGCTGCTCGACTTCGTCGATACGCCCAAGCGTCAGGTGGTGTTGACCGCCGATGGGAAGCGCTTCGTCAAGGCCACCTCGCAGGAGCGCCAGACCATCTGGAAGGAACAACTGCTGAAGCTGGGCCTCTTCAAGCAGGTCAACGACATGCTGTCCAAGCATCCCCGCGCCAGGCTGGACGAGGAGCTGGTGAAGGAGGTCATCATCCTCAACCTGCCGTCCGAGAACTACGAGAGGACCTTCGAGAACTTCGTCCATTGGTCCCGGTTCGGGAACCTTTTCGCTTACGACGAGGAGACCCAGAAGGTCTTCTACCCCCGCAAGCGGGCCTATAAACCCAAGCCCAGGTCCGCCACTACCGACACCCCGGCCGAATCCGCCCCGGACACTCCCGCGGAGGCCGCCGCTCCCGGATCCCCTGCCTCCCCGGCTCCGGCCGAGCCGGAGAAGACGGAAGGCCAAGAACCGGGCGCCGAGAAAAAATAAGTTTTCATCAAAAAAGCCTTACTCCGCGCGCTCGGTGCCCCCTGGGGTTCGAATTCCTTTCGTGCTAGATTGTCGCGGCTTTCATCCCCGTTAAAGGAACCCCATGGACCTGCACGCCTATCTCGACCATATCCTGCACCTGAACCAATACCTCCCCGAATTGGTCCAAACCTACGGCACCCTCATTTACGCCATCCTCTTCGCCGTCATCTTCTGCGAGACCGGGTTCGTGGTGACGCCATTCCTCCCCGGGGACTCGCTCCTCTTCACCGTCGGTGCCCTCTGCGGGAGCGCCCAATTGAACATCGGTTTTTCCTGGGCGCTATTGACCGCCGCGTCCCTGATGGGCGACCACAGCAACTATTGGATCGGCCGTTTTTTCGGGCCCAATGTCTTTGGGAAGTTCGTGAACAAAAAGTATTTGGACAAGACCCACGAGATCTATGAGAAGCATGGGGTGCAGACCCTTGTTCTCTTCCAGTTCGCCCCCATCTTCCGCACCTTCGCGCCTTTCGTAGCGGGTATCGGGCACATGACCTACGCCAAGTTCTTCCGCTACAACCTCATCGGGGTCCTGCTTTGGACCACCATCTGCCTGGGCGCGGGTTATCTCTTGGGGAACCTGGAATTCTTCCAGAAGCATTTCGAGCTGGTGATCTTGGTGATCATCTTCGTGTCGCTCATCCCCACCTTCCTGCAGGTGGCCAAGGCCTTCATGGGCACCCGAGGCGGCACAAGCAGGTCCCAAGCCGGGGCCAAGAAGCGGAAGAAATAAGGGAAAATCGCGGCTTATTTTTCGAGGAGCTTTTCGATCTTGGCCGCGCAGATGAAGTCGTTCTCGGAAAGACCCTGGATGGCGTGGGTGCTGTAGCGCACCCGGCACTGCTTATAGGAGACCTCCAGGTCTGGGTGGTGGTCCTCCCGATGGGCGATGAAGGCCACCGCGTTCACGAAGGCCATGGTCTCGTGGAAATTGTTGAACTTGAAGGTCTTGGCGATCTCTTCCTTATCCCCCGCCTTTTCCCAGCCCGGCGATTGGGCCAGGTAACCCTCCACCATCACCCGGTTCAGGGGCTTCATGCCGCCCTCGCAAGGGACACATTTCTTCTGGGATAGGTCTTGGGAAGGTTCAGGGCTCAAGGGGCACCTCGTTCTGCGGGGAGAGAACCCCGGTCAGGGATTGGCGGAATTGGTCTGGACGACCTTTTCGCTTTCCTTGCCGTCGGCCTTCACGGAGGTCACCCCAAAGGTATAGGACTGCCCCGCTTTCAAGGGCCCCAAGGTGGCGGAGGTGCCTTCCACGGGTTTGGAGGTCAGGAGGCGGAATTCCTTCCCGTCCTTCGAGACATAGACCTTGTATTGGATCCCTTCCCCGGCACTATCCCAGCTCAAGCGCACCTTGGCGCCCTTCGGCTCCAGGATCAGATGGGCGGGCGGTGGCGGCAAGGCGGCCGCTTCGGCGGCTTTCTTCAGGTCGCTATAGAGGACGGTCAGGAGAGCCGCGGGGCTCTCGTTGCCCGCTTGGCCCTGGGCGGTCACCAGGAACCGATAAGTCTTGTCCGGGTCGACCTTCTTGAGGGTGACCTTGGGGTCCACCATCAATTGGGGGTTCAACTTTTTCCCGGGTTTGCCCTCGGCATCGGCCAAGTAAAGGTTGTAGCCGGCCACTTCGCTGGAGAGGGCCCGATCCCAGACAATATCGAACCCGACCTGGTTCAGGACCGCCTTCAGGCCCGTTGGGGCCGAAAGCTGGGCGGCCGGGGGCGGGGTGGAGACCGCCGAGGCGATGGAGGCCTGGGGCATGGCCGAAAGGGTGATCAGGCCGCTTTCGCGGCCCGCCGGGCTCACCGAAGCCAGCCCGAAGGTATAGGTCTCGCCATTGGTCAAATGGCTCAATTTGACACTGGTCTCCGAGGCGCTCAAGGGATGCTTGGTCACGCGCACCAGGCTCGTGGCGTTGGGCTTGCGCACATAGATGTTGTAACCCGAGATCGATCCGGACGGGGCGGGTTTCCAGTTGAGGGAAACGAACCCGTCCCCGGGATTGGCCGTGGCCCCCAAGGGCGCCGCCAGATTTTCCCCCTCGGCCCCGAACCGCACGATGAGGGAAATGCGATGGCTGTCCCCCACCGTGCCCAAGGGCGCGTAGGCGTAATCCACCTCGAAGGCGTCCAGGCTGAAGCCGGTCCCCGCCGTCCAATGCTGTTGGTAGGCATCGCCGGTGTAGCCCGCCCGAAGGGCGAAGACGTTCTCCAGCCAGAACTCGGCTCCCACCGAACCCGAATACATCGAGGCGTTCAGGTCATAGGCATTGTCCAATGCCAGGGTCAAGCTGTCGTGCGGCTCGTCCAACACCTTGTAGGCGAGCCCCAAACGGCCGGTCAGGGGCAAAGGGTCCCCCTCGGAAATGAACTCAACCTGGGTCCCTAGGTTGAAGAGCCCGAGGCCGATATGGAACTGCGGAATGGGGGAGATCAGGACGCCCAGGTCGCCCCCGAAAGCGCTGGCGTTGTAACCCGCCAGGTTGCGTAGGATGAACTTGCCCGTCAACCCGAAGGCCACGATGTCCTTCACCCGGTAGGCCGCGGAAAGGGAGAAGGCGTTGTCCCCCGCCGAGACCGCCGGCGCCAGGCCCAGGGTACTGTCGAAGCTGGGGGAACCCAGGTTCACCACCGCCGCGCCCAACCCGAGTGTGTCCTCCCCTGCCTGGATGGGGAAAGCCACCCCGCCGAAGTTATAACCGATATCGCTCAGGTAGATCATGCGCAGATAGCCCACTTCGGGCTGTTTAAGGAGGGCGAGGCCGGCCGGGTTCCACGTGAGCGCGTTCACGTCGTCGGCGACCGCCGTGAAGGCGCCGCCCATGCCCTGGCTGCGGGCGCCCGAATCGATCTTGAGGAAATCGGCACCGCTGGTGAGGTTCTGGGCGGAGGCATCAACGACCATCAACCGCCAAGACGCCAAGGCGCCAAGAACGACTTTCATGAAAAAGGACCGGAAGAAAGGATCTTTCCGTTTTACGGACAAAACAACCGTTCCTTGGTTCGCGACTAGATCCGAGATCGTATCCATCCCCCGGGATATCGCCTTTCTGGGCGGCTTGGCGGTTTGGTGGTTCATCATCACTTCACCACGATCACTTTCCGTACCAGGTGGATGCCCGGGCCCTTGATCTCGATGAGGTAAAGGCCGGAAGCGACCGTTCGGCCATTACGGTCCTTCGCATCCCAGCTTAGGTTCACCTGGGTCCCGGCCACGGCGGTGGCGTAAAGGGCCCGGATGGGATTGCCCGAAATATTATAGATATCCAATTCGACGGGCCCGCTTTGGGGCGCGATGAAGTAGATCCCCAAGGTCTGCCCGGTGTTGGGCAGGACCACGTTGGCGTCGAAAGCCATCACACCGGTCGTGACCGGCGGTGGTCCCGACGCGGGCGTATTGGTCGTGACGGAAGCATGGTTCGAATTGGGGCTCGTATTTGAGGCCGCTCCCGACGGGACCAATCCATAAACGGCCTGGACCACATAGTAATAAGTGGTACTGGGAGCCAACCCTGCGTCGGTGAAAGTCGTCACGGGACCCAAGGCGCTGGGCGGACTGGCCACCTGGGTCAGGGGCGATCCAAAGGTGGTCTGGAAGGAACTTGACCGGTAGACATTGAAGGCGGTCACCGGATAACCCAGGTCGTTGGGGACCGTCCAGACCAATTGAACGCTGGAAGTGCTCAGAGCCGTGGCGGTAAGCCCCGTAGGCGGATTGATGTTGTTCGGGTCTGTGATGGCCGGGGCGGCCCCGGCTAGGGTCACGCTGTGGTCCGCCGACTGCTGACCGCTGGCATCTATGACGGTCAGGGAAACCGTAACCGTCGCAGGGTCCGTAAGCCCACTGTCCAGGTACCAGGTCTGGCTGGCAGGAAGGGTCACGGGGGTCCCGTTGACGTCCAAAATATAGAAGGAAACAGGCAGAGAGCCCGACACAGCAGCGGAAGCGGGCCAGTCGATGAGAACTTCCTGGCTCCCGGCCGTGAGCAGGATGGTCGCGGGAGCGGTAGGCGGGTTGGAAATACCGTCGGTAACGGCGTTGGAGGCGGCGCTCATGTGCCCCTTATTGTCCAGAGCGACCACACTGTAGCTATAAAGGGTCCCCAAGACGCCCGTCGTATCGGTCACCGGTGAGCTCGGCCCGCCGGGGATCAGGACGGAAACCCCCGTGGAAACAACGGTCCTCAGGATATCGAATTCGGTCACAGGCCAAGAAGGCGACCCGGCCGGGGTAAAGTTCAAGGTCACCCCCGTGGAGGAGGACAAGTGGCTGGTGACGGTCGGCGCAAAAGCTTGATAGGGAAACCCGGTCACTGGAGCGGAGAAAGCCCCCAAGGTGCCGTTCGAATTGACCGCCGCAACTGCGTAAACCACAGTCTGGCCATCATTGGATGCGTTATTGTCCACATAGGTCGTGACAGCGCCTCCCAAGGTCGCCAAGGCCGAAGGAGCCCCCGGCAAGACCGCCTGGGTCAGGACATAGTTCGAGATCGTGATGGACCCTTGGGGGGGCGAGGGACTCCAGGACAAGGAAACCTGGTCCACTCCATCGACGGCCAGGAAGGTGGCCGGGGCCGTCGGCGGCGCCGAGGGGACGCCGAAGACCGTGGCGCTGTTGGCCGACACCGTGGTCGCCGAGGCCGCGACGATGAAATAAGCGTAGCTGACCCCGTTGGACAGGGATGTTTCAGTGACCGACTCGGTCGCACCGGACGGCAGTTGTGTGCCGATGGTCGTGAAGGCGGCCCCGCCAACGGACTGAACGATCCTATAAGAAACGACCGTGGCGGCACCTGAAATGGTCACCGAATCGGTCCAATTCAAGATCACCTGCGCGTTCCCCGCCTGGAGGGTCAAATCGCTGGCGGGATTGACCTTGGCCGAGACGGGACTTCCCGAGAATGCCGTGAAATTACCGGCATGGACCCCTGTCGTGACACCCGAATTGTCCACCGCGTTCACGACGTAGGTATAGGTAACCCCTGAGTTGGAAAGTCCCGTAACCAAATAACTATTAAGGGTTGCGGGGGCGGACCCCACATAAGTGGTGGTAGGCCCTGCGGTAACGGAATAAACATTGTAAGCACCGATGGGAAGCGTCCCAGGAACAGCCGGATTCCAGGTCAAGAGCAACTGGGTGTCACCAACGGACACGTTGGGACTCAAGGGGGCTCCGGGCGGAGCCAGGGGAACGGCTGTCACCGGCGCAGTGGCCGTGCTCAAGTGGCCTTGGTTGTCCCCCGTCCTGATCGTATAAGCGTAAGTCACCCCATTGGTCAGGCCACTGTCATTGAGGACCGTGGCCGGACTGATCACCGTCACCGGCGCCAGGGTGACTCCGTTGGCGGTCCGGGAAACGGCATAGAAGGACACGGGGTAGCTGGTGGCAACGGCCGACGTCCAGGTCAGGGTCACGGAACCTGTGGCGGGGACCGCCGCCGGCGAAGTCGGCGTGTTGGGTTGGTAATAGGCCGTCACCGCCACGGCATTGACCGTGGACTTGAAGGATTCCTGGGGCACGTTATTGGTCGCCGTGATCAAGTAATAGTAAGGCGTCACATCGGACACCGTCGTGTCGGAATAATTGAAGGTCCCGGACCCTACGGTGACCAAAGCCGTATAGGAGAGGGTGGAGGCGTTGCTGGAGGACCGATAGACCGTATAAGCCGTCACCCCTTGGGCACTCTCATTGGGATCGGCCCAGGCGAGGTCCACCTGCAAGGCCGAGGGACCGATGCCCGAAGCCGCCGTCACGCTGACCGGGGCCGAGGGCAAGGAACTGAAGGAGCGGATATTCGACTCGGGTCCGAGGCCCGTGGGGTTCACTGCCACGATCTTGTAATCATAGACCTGGCCCGGGTTAATGGCCGTGGTCGTGGTCACCGGACTACCCGCCACGCTGGCCGGGAAGGAGGCGGTGTTGATCCAGTTCCCCGACCCTTGGATCTCCCGGTAGATCAGGTATTGGGTCACACTACCCGAAGGGACCGGGGCCGTCCAATTGAAGATCCGGGAAACGCCATCATTCGCCAAGGCCACCGGACCAAGGACGGGAGCGCCCGGGTAGGTCAGTTGGCTGACCGGACTGGTCAAGGCACCGGACCCGAAGGGGTTCACGGTCTGGAGCCAATAGAAGAAGGTCGTGCCCGCCGATTGGCCGGCCAAAACCTGGGAGACCGCCGAAGCCGCCAAGGAGGTCGTGACCGCCGTGGACGAACTATTGGTCGTGTTGACCAAAAGATTGACGCCGGTCGCGTTGGGATCTTGGGAAGTCACGGTCACCGACGACCAGGAAACGGTGATGTCGTTGGAGGTATTGATCCCGGAGACGATCAAACCGGCGGGGATCAAGGGCGTCAGCCCGGTGGTCACGGAGGACGACGCCAGGCTTTCCCCGCCGGGAATGCCCGGTCCGCCGCCCGGGTTGGTGGCCGTCACGTAATAAACGTAAGTCGCTCCCCGGGACAGGCCGGTCGAATCGGTGAAGGAGTTCACCGTGGAAACGGCGGAGCCCGCCACGGTCGTCGTGGGTCCCGCCAGATTTATCCGATAGATGGTGTATTGGGAGACCTTCTCCGAGGCCGGACGGGCCGTCCAGTTCACGGTGACGTTGCTGGTGGTTGGGGCCGCACTGACACCCGTCGGCGGGTTGGGAGGGAGTTGTATTCCGGTAACCGGCCGAGTTCCTAGTCCTCCCGGATCCAAACCCCGAATTCCATAAAACAGGGTCGTTCCCGCTGAAGAAAGGGGCTGCGGATCGGTATATGGGGGGGCAAAACTAAATGTAACAGATGCAAAAAAACTTAAGCTCGTCGAAGTGACTCCACGACTTAGATTGTAATTCGTCACGTTCGCATTCGAGCTGTTCACAGTCGCGTCCCAGGCCAGGTTCACATTGAACGAAACCCCCGTTTGCTGGACCGTCACGGCAAAACTCTGGGGCGCCAAGGGCAACAGGGCCGAGGTGACCGCGTTGGAAAGGCCGCCTTCCACCGCGTTCTGGTCCACCGCCGAGACCTGGTAAACATAGTTGGTCCCCTGAAGCAAGGGTCCGGGATCCACATAGGTCATGGCCGCGGCCGCGGTGGTCACCGCCGAGGCGATGGAAACCGGCGATCCAACCCCCTGGACCCCCCGGTAGATGCTGTAGCTCGTGACGGTTTCCCCCGCGCTATTGGCGACCGCGGTCCAGGTCAGGGTCACACCGGCCGAGGCCCCGGCCTGGGCCAGACCCGTCGGGGTATTGGGCCCCACCGTGCCGGTGACCGGCCCGACCACGTTGGAAAGCACCCCTGCCCCGTCGAAGGCCTTCACATTGAAGACATAGAAGTGCCCGGCGGTCACCACGCTGTCGTTGTAGGAAAGGGTCGGCGCGGCAATGGTCACAAAACTGCCTCCCGAACCGTCCGGCAGTATCTGCAATTGATACGCAGTGGCCGGTCCCGTCAACATTTGGGCGGGATCGGGAGCGTTCCAGGAAACATGGAGGACCGGTGTAGCACCCGGTGTCAGGACCACGGCCAACCCGGTAGGCGGGTTGCCCGGCGGCTCCCCGGAGGCCTGGGCCGTTTCATTGGTCAAACCCCCGATGTGGGGCGACAAGGGGGCCGCTGTCGAGGGTGGATATTGGGTATCGAAAGCGGCTACTTGATAATAATAGGTCGTGCCACTGGTCGCCAGGGAAGGGCTGGTAAAGCTGGTGGCCGAGGCCCCGGTCACCGTGGCCAACAATGTTTCCGCACCCGAGAGTCCCATGAAGACCTGATAACCGCTCACCGGGTAAGAACCCGCCACGGAGACGGGCGCGGTCCATCTCAGTTGGATGGTGGTCCCGCCGGTCAGGGCGGTCACCGCAGTGGCCAAACCCGGGTTGGTATAGGGGATGATGTTCGAGACGGTCACGGGCGGCGACTGGGCGATGGCGTTGGTGGTCACGATGGTGTAATCGTAAGAATTGGGGTTATTGGAGACCGTCGTGTCGGTGAAATTGAGGATGCCGTTGGAACCCAGGACCGTCAGGGGCGCGAAGGCCCCGCTGCCGCTGGGGCTGCGCCGGGAAATGATGTAGCCGTTGGCCCCTTCGGTGACGACCTGGCTCCAGCTCAGGTCCACATTATTCCCCCCGCTATTGATGTATGCGGTGACCGAAGCGGCAAAAGGCGTCGGGGCGGGCGGCACGCCCAGGGTGCCGATGACGGCCCCGGATGAATCGATCGGGGGCGTGATCCCGTCCACCGTGCCGGCATCCAGGATCTTGAAGTTCCAGGCACTGAAGGTCTTATCGGTGGCGGTGACATTGATGGTCAGGGTCACGCTGGCATTGACCGCCAGGGTGGAAGGGGCGCTGTAAAGGATGGTCCCGGGCCCGCCGGCCGAGGCCTGGGCAATGGGCGTGGCCGAACCGGAGCTGGCCGTGATGCTGCCGATGCTCCAATATTGGGAGGAAGGGGCGGGACTATTGGGAACTTGGATATCCACGCTGGTCACGCCGGCCGAGTATTGGTTCTTGATGACGTATTTCAGGACCGTAACACTGCTATCGGGGACCACGGTAACCGCGGAATCGAAAAAGCCTCTCACGGGGAGATTGTTCTTGTCCGAATAAGGAATGATGACGGAGGAAAGGGCGGAAAGACTGCTGCCGGCGGTCTTGTACACCATGAACATGGTGTTGGAAGAATCGGCCAGGGGTTCGGCCCAGACCCTTACGATGACCTTCCCATTGGTCATGAAATCCGGGAAGGTGACAGGACCGCTAACATAGGTCACCGCATCAAGAGCCGTAAGGCCGCTGATATTGCCCACATACCCTTCATAAACCGTGTCCCCGGGACCCGGGTTGTCATAATCCGAAAGGGTCCCATCATAGTTCACGATGATCCGCGCATGCGCTTCGGGAAAAGAAGAAAGGTTCAAGGTGTTGAACTGTAGGTTCGAAAAAATATCCGCGCCTCCATGGGCGTAACCACCGCTCAATCCCGTGATGGCGTAGGACGCCGAACCCGCCGGTCCGGTCAGGTAGGGGATGGTGACCGATTGGTTCGAGGATTGGGTCAACCCGGCCGTGTTGGTGGTATCGACCAAAAGGTCCGAGGTCGGTGGATAGGAAGCCGGCGAATTGTCCCCATTGGCGTCCTTGGCATAAAGGGTCACGCTCAACCCCTTCACCTTGAAGGAGGTCCCGGGCGTGATGCTCACGGGATAATTGTTGTTGGCCGTGACCGTGGGGTTGCTCAGCAGGATCTGCTCTGAATCGTTACCGGCCCCAAAGGTGATGGACACCGCCAGGGTGCCAGCCGTGAAATTCAAGGGGCCTATCCCGGTGACCGATTGGCCCCCACTTTTGAAGATGGCCTGGGGATCCGAGACCAGGGCGGTACCGGTCTTGACCAGGCTGAAAGTGACCGGCCCGGTGAAAGACGGATCGACGGCGTTGGCGTTATCCGCGTCGCGCACTTCGACGTTCAAGGTCACGGAGCCGCCCACGCTATAGGTCACCCCGGCGTTCGGGGTTGGCGCAGGAAAAGCGAAATAAGGGGAATAGGCCAAGGAGCGGGCCGGGAGGAGAAACAAGAACCCAAGGAGCAGGAGAGCGAATGCCCGTTCACCGCTAAAAGACCATTTTTTATCGCGAACGTGAAAGCGCATGTCATCCTTAAGAACATTAATGGATCAGGGAAGGACGCCCCCCATTCCCCGCGATGGCCAGGAACCGCCCTACCAGACATCCTTCGTATTATGAATGGTCGTCAAGTCGTTCCACACGATCCGCGGGGCGTTCCCTTTGGCGACGGTCAAATAGCGGGTCAAGACTTGCACCCCAGCGCCTTTGCCCATGATGCCTACCTCGAATCCCCCAGGATAATTACCGGAAGCGGTCGCGTAAATAGGGACCGTCGGCGGCGGTTTGTCCTTCCAACTGGAATTATTACCACAGATGCCATAGAGGAACCCCCCGCTCAAAATACCCGAGGGGGTCTTGGTCAG
Source organism: bacterium (assembly GCA_035549195.1). Taxonomy (NCBI): domain Bacteria; species bacterium. The sequence continues at coordinate 381,128 of DASZRK010000017.1, read as the reverse complement.
GTAATTACATCCATTGGATTGGGCGATGATGGTAGCTCCGGCGACGCCGAATCCTCCTGCGGTGGTCAGGTTATAGAAGGCGTTCGCCGGGTTCGATTGGGCCGGATCCCAAGCCCAGGTGATGGGACCTCCCGAAAAATTACCCGCGTTGGCGATCCAGGAGATCGCACGGCTCTTGAGGGTGGAATCCCCGATATTGCTCAATTCGTAGAAATCAGCGTATTGAATGCTTTTCCATTCCACCAGGCCGTAGGATTGGACACCCGTCAAGGGATGGGTGCTGGTGGTCAGGTAATAGTAATAGAAGCGGTAAACATCGATCAAGAGCGTCGCGGGTAGGCTTCCGTTACTGGCACCATAGGTGATACTGGCCCCCTTCACGGTCAGGGGCGCGACATAGGACTGGGTCCCAAAAGTGGCCGGCTGGTCGAAGGCGGCGAAAAAGAGGCTGTTGCCGAAACTCGCCGGGATGGACCCGGAGGATGGTGAAAAAGAACTCACCGTGGAGGGTTGGGTCATGGCCAAGTGAGTCCCCGAAATGGTGGCCGGCGCTCCTGTGCCCAGGCCCACCTTCGAGAAATAGCTCACTCCCGAAGCGTCGTTCTGGAACATGTGTTTATTGGAAAGAAGCCGTATATGGAGCCGGAGATTGGTCTCTTCGTTCAGTTTCTTGAGCTGGTTATGCATTTCGTCGGCGCCCATCCCTTGCCCCACCTTGATGAAAAGCAGGGTCATGGGTGGGACCACAAGACCGATCAGGGCCACCACCAACATCAACTCCACCAGGGTCCAGCCTCCCTGTTTTGGATCCTTCCGCATGATGACCCTTACCTGTCGATGGTGAGCACTACGGTGTGATAAGCATAGTGCTGAGGAATGTTCTGCCGGTAGACTTCCGCGCTGACCCAATAATCGCCTTGGGGGAACTTCGCGGCGTTGGAAACGTCCCAGTTATAGACGACATTGGTGACAGGGAGGGAGTTGGAGATGGAGTAGGCCGAGTTATAGACCCCTTGATAAGCGGTCACCGCTTGGGATGCATCCTGGATATAGAACCAGGTCTTCCCCGTGTCCTTGGAATATTTCAGGTTATAGACAAGGGCCGTGTTCTCGGCATAGGTACTGGCGGTGACCGCGCTCCCGTAATTGGGGTACTCCTCGGTATAGTAATTCGCATTGGTCGCCGTCCCGCCGGGATATCGGAACCAGACATTGGCCAGGGGTTGGGTCCCCGCTGCGTTGAGGTTGGGACCGCCGATCATGAGAATGATCGTCTGGGGATTGGCGAATTGAGGAACAGGATTGATGGTCAGGTCCGACTTAACGGGATAAACCTTGATGAGGGGGATCTGGCTGATATGCCCCACCGCTCCGGTGACAGCCATCTGGCCCCCGTCCAAGAAGGTCCGCAAGCCGAATAAAAGGGTGGTCTTGGCCAATTCCGCCGTACCCACGTTGGCCGAAGGCGAAGTTCCCGTCTCGACCACGTAAGCCGCCTGGCTCGGAGAGCTGGTGCTCATCTTGACCACCCCGGCGGTGTTATAGTTTGAATTTCCCGTGTTGTCGTAGAAGATCCGGTCCTGCCCACTCACCTGTGGAATGGATAAGGTCGTGCGAACCGGAGCGGTGTTGTAGGGAGCGATCCCCCACTCATCGGTCGGACTGGTGGAGCCCGAAAGGTCCCAAGGACGCTGGGCATCCACCAGCACCGGCATCGGATATTGAAAGATGCCATAACAAGTGGTCGCCAAGCTAAGGACATCCCCGCTCCAACTCCCCGAGTTGTGGCGGAAGGAATTGCTGCCGCTCACACCATCGAAGAATGCCGGGGCGCCATCGCCTTGGGCACGGTGCATGAGAACGTGGTTTGGGCTATAGAGCGATCCACTGGAATAGATCGAGGTAAGTTCAGACCGGAAAAAGGTCATGGGAAAACTGCTTGTATTGTCCAAGGTCGGGATATTTCCCACTGTGGCCCAGCAGGAGTAAAGGCTGTCCGGATACAGTTCCCCCAGCCAGCTCTTGGCATACCATTGCTGGGTCGTACCAGCATTGGCGATGGAGGCGATCCATCGGGTATGGTTCTGTCCTGAACCGGCCGAATCGATGATTTCGCAGACCCGGGTCAGGTTCGTGACCGACCCCGCCGTCGTCGACCAGGGCCGGTTGTTCAGGAAGGTCAGGCTCCCGCTGAAGGGCGGATGGTCGAACCCGAATTCGCCTCCGATCCCGTAATAGTAGAAGCTCCAGCCGTTGGTGGTGGTCCAGATGGACGTGGTACCCAATAATCCGTTACGAATCATCTCGTCATAACGGGGAATGTCGATCTCGGCTTGGTCCGGTCCCCAACCGTCGTTGGTCCCGGCCTGGCCAAAACCCGTATAGCCGTCGGTGGTGCCGTTCAAGTTCCTGAACCACCAGTTGTACCCATTCGCCTCGATCGTGGCCGATCCCCCGCCGATACCGCCCACCTTGACGTCCAGGTAAGGGCAATCCCGGGGATCCCCCATGAATTGATAACGTTCGGTATAAGGTGGCGGGAAGGCGTTCCCCACCCAAACATAGGAACGGGAAAGATTGGGGGGAGGGTCGGCAGGGAAATCGGTATTGGCTTCCCCGATCCGCGTCTCGATGATGTGCTGTCCCTTGAAAGTGCTTGCCCCCGAATAGGTCTGTCCCATGATCGTGACGGGGGACGTGAAAGTGAGGACCGAGGTAACGGGCATGGGGAAAGAAAGAACGAAGCGCGCGGTGTTCTTGGGACCAGCCCCGGCCCAGGTCAGATCATGGGCAGTAAAGGCGGTCCCCGAGGTCTTTTCGGGACTGGAAGGGATATATTCCAACTGATAAAGCCGGTTGGTCACAGGCAATCCGGCGCTGACCGGACCGGACGCGGTCGGCGGAGCCGAAGGGCAGCGCAGGGGGATGTTATAGAGGGTGATGAGGGTCTGAGTATTCCCGGGACCAGGATTGGTGACGGCGACCCCCATTGCACTGGAACCCGAGAAAACTGTGGTGCCACCGGCCGTCGCAACCAGGTTGACCGGCGCATAGGTGACCCCGTAATCGGCGGCGGTCCCTCCCCCCTGGATGGCGGTGGCCGTGACCGAACCGAGGGTCACATCGGGAAGGAAGATACTGGCGGTCACCGATCCGCCGGAAGGGAGGGAGGAAGGATTGTTCAATCCATCGTAGTAGCCATAGACCCGGAGGCTGACCGCCGCGCTGTTGGTGGCCGGATAATAAATGAACTCCGGATGGGTCACGACCCTCACGTTGGGGGTATCGACCGGGTCCTTGGCGGGATCCGAATAGTTGCGCATGGAAGGAAGGGGCAGCAGTTCGCCGTGCAGGTTGACGATGATGGAATTGGTGAAGGATTGGGGTGAAGAAAGCATCCCCTCGATGAGCATGCGTTCACTGATCTCGGGGACCGTGGCATTGGCCGCGGCCGCGGCCGCGGTAACCGCCTTGTAAGTGGCCAATTCATCCGGGTAGCGCATCCCGTTGTTGAACTGGTCGGCGGCGGTGAACCGGGGACAACCGGTGAATTGGGAAGTATCCACATTGATGATGGACCCGTCCACGTTCAGGTTTCCGTCCTGCTGGACGCCCGTGGTCCCGGGGTCGTAAAAGGCCGTGTCACACCCGCAACCGTTCCCTCCCCCCTCCTGCATGGTCATGCCGGCATAGAGATAGACCCAAGGGAACCGGGTGGCTTCCGTCCCGGCGGCCTGGTTGATGAAGGGAAGATATTGGCTGTCCCGGCCGTAGGCGCTGCGGGTGATGTAGTGGACCCTCAGCTCAAGACCAGGGTTCCGGCTTTGGATATCGCTCAAAACCCCCTGCATCGTGTTGCTCAAGGAAGGCAAGACCGCCCACCAAGCCTGGATATTCGCGATGGCCAAGATATAGACATCCATGACCTGGGTGGGCGGGAAAAGGGATGTGATCGTGCGCATTTCCCCTCCCACCGTGGCCAAAAGTTCGCCGGGAGAATTGGGGTTCTTGTCCGAGGCGTAACGCCACACCCGGATCACGACCTGTCGGATGTAGGGATCGTTGGCGACCTTGCTGACCTGGACCTGGCGTAAATAACGCCAGTTGCCGTTCGATTTGATGTTCCCGCTCAAGTTATCGCCCGGGTTCGGCGTCCCCGGTGCCGGGACATCGATGGTCTTGTCCGTAGTGAGGACGGTGTTGTACACGCTGCCGTCGCTGTAATCGTCCAACACCGCGACCCCGGCCTTCTCATTTCCGTTCACGAGAGCCCGGAGTTCCTCGTACATCTGGATGGCCTTTTGGGTGGCGAAAGCCTTGTCCGTATTCCGGACCGTCTGTTTGGCCATAAAGGAACGGGCCATTAGGACCGCCGAGGCCATGGCCCCCAGGATCAGGACGGCGATGGACAGCTCGATGATTGTGTAACCTTTTTGATTCATCAGTTTGCGCATGGCACAGCTCCGTGGGCCCTCAAAGATTGGGGACCGCCAAAAGGGTCTTCCTCGCCGAAGTATTCTCCCGGTATTGGGCCACCAACTGCATGGCCGTTTGCACCAAGTTGTAGTTCAAATAAATGGTGCCCTTGTTCCCGCCGCTCCCATTCAAGGTCAAGGTATTGCCGGAGGCGGAGCCGGATACAGAGGATTTGCCCATGATGACCGCGCCGCTCAGCTCACTACCGTCGTTCACCGTCAGGTTCCCCAGCACGAAAATAATGCCGCCATAGGAACTGGCCAGGATGGTGCTGCCGTTCCCTCCGTTCAATGTCAGGTCCCCGTTCACGATAAGGATCCCGTTGGAATCCAACCGCTGGTAATTGGGATTGCTCTGGCTGGCCCCATAGGTCAGGTTCCCGTCGAAATAAGAAAGTTTCCAATCGCTGGTGATGATCAGGTCGTTCGAACTGTCTCCCCGATAGTCCGAGATGAGCTTCAGGTCATTGATGTTCATGCCGAAGACCGTGGTGTCATCGAGGCTGGAAGCCGCCAGGCCGCAGGTGACGCTCCCTTGCGTGTTATAGCTGTCCGAGCCCACGGGAGTGGGACAAGGAGGGCAGACCGACTGCTCCTCCAGGCTGAAACACTTTAAATAGGCGTTCGATTGGTTCCCGCTCCAGACCACCGTATAGGTCCCGGCCGGGAGGCTCCAATTGCGGGTCCCCGATCCTCCCGTGACGTCCTGTTCGGTGTACCAAGTGTTGCTGCTCCCGGAAATACTATAGGTATCGGTCGTTACACCCTGGGTATCCGCCACACCCTGGATCGCCACATCCCACCTCCTATTGCTGCTCCCCGACCGGCGGACATCGGCGGTCATCTTATAAACACCGCAGGAACTAATGGTCACGGTAAAGCTCTTGGAGCCATTGCCATTGGTGGAATAGATGCAAGCGACCCCCCCCACCGTCCCTTGGGTAATCGGAGAGCTCTCGCCGCCCGACGTAGCATCGTATTGGCAGGCCACGGGGGAGACCAATGTAGCGGCGACAGCGGCGTCCATGCTGGCGGCCGCGAACGAGTTGGTGTTGGACCCGAAAAGCAATGCTTGGTCCGTTGGAATATTGATGTTGGTCATGGCCTCGGCATAGACCGCTGCGGTCACGGCATTCCCCGAACTGTCCGTGGGAAGGTTGAAAGTCATTTTGCGGAACTCGGTGGCCATCCGGGCCGTCGCCAGGACTTTGTTGGGGGATTGATTGTAGGGAACGATCCAATTCCCACTCGAGTCCATCCGGTGGTCCATCCGCTTGTAAACATAACCTGTGCTTTGGGCCAGCCAGACCAGGCCGTCCCCATTGAGCAGTTTGGTGATCCGTTGGCCGGTGATGTCATGGACCGCGTTCGGATTGGGCGTGGAGGTGCGGGTGGCGGTGGTATAGGGCGTAGCGGTCTGGGTGGCATTCGGATGAAAGGGATCCGCCTGGCGCGGTACCTCGTACCGGCCCATGATGACGGCGGTAAGTGACGTTCCCTTGGCATCCAAGGGGAATTCGTTCACAAGCCCGACATAAGCGTCCATCGTGTCCGAATTCTGGGGGTTGGTGGCGTTGTAAACGGGTTGGAAGGGCTGATCCACGTAGGAATACCCGCTGGCGAATGAAGGGCTTTGATTGGTGTAAAAATTACTAGTATAGGCTTCGACGAGTGCGTTCTTCCGACGGAACCATCCTAAGGCATCCACCAGGCCCGCTTGGGCGACGTTCGCAGCCTCCCCCACTTGGACGTCCATTTGCCGGGCTTCTTTGGCCGAATTGGAGACCAGCTTGACGCCCGTCGTGATCAAGACGATGGCCACGATCATGAAAAGGGAGGCAATGATCAAGGCCGAGCCTCTTTCCGAAGCCAAAGCGGCCTTGAAAACCTTGGAACCGGAATTCAAGGAGATAAAAAGCCTGGAAAAGAACATTAAAATGGGTGACTGTTTCGGCATGGGATGGACCGCTCCTGGGTGTCGTTCAAACGTTCAAAAACGATTGGTTTCAATGGATGGAGCGGCAACTCCGGGAGGACACTTTCTTATGGATCTGCCTGGATTGATTATCCCGCCCTTCTTTTTAATAGTCAATGAAACGGGGCCTTGTTCAAAGGAAAACGAGGGGCAAGACCTCCCAAAGCTGGGGTCAAGCCTATCGGCTTAGCCCTCGCCCTGGGGGATAAGGGTCAGACGATGAATTCCGACACCAAAAAGGTGTGGTCCGAGGGCCGCTCCAACCCCCGGGGCTTGGTATCGATCCAGATATCCTTCAAACGCGCGACCATGGGCGGGGTGCCCAGGATCAGGTCGATCCTCCATCCCAGGTTCTTCTTGAAGGAACTCGGGAAGCGCATGTCCCAAAAGGTGTAATGCCCACCTTCCTTCACCCGCTCCCGGAATAGGTCCGTCCACTTCCCCTCCAACACTTCTTCGAAGGCCTTGCGGGCATCGATGTGGAAACAGGGATGGTCCTGGTTGCCCTTGGGGTTGTTCAGGTCGATCTCGGTGCGGGCCACGTTCATGTCCCCCATCCAGAGCGCCGGCATCGCGTTCGGGACATTTTTCGCGAAGAATTTCTTCAGGTCGGCCAGGTATTGGAGTTTGTAGCGGTACTTGTCCGAATCGATGGCGTTCCCCTGCGGGATATAGGTATTGAAGAGCCGCACGCCCTCATAGGTACCGGCGATGAACCGTGCCTGCTCGTCGGCCTTCTTGTAAAAACCCGCGTCGACCTTTTCCATGGGCCTCTTCGAGATGAAGGCCACCCCGTTGTAGCTTTTCTGGCCGTGAAAGACCACTTTCCAACCCGCGCCTTCGATCACATCTCTCGGGAACTCGATGTCTTGGACCTTGGTCTCCTGCACCGCCAGCACGTCGGGCTTCTCCTTCTTCAACCAATCCAAAAGGATGGGCATGCGGGCCCGGATGGAATTGGCGTTGAAGGTGGCGATCTTCAGGGTGGCGCCCCCCTTTCGAACGACCCCTTTCACGACCTTGGGAGCCTTCACTGCTTTCGGCTTTTTCTTCACGCTCGGAGTCTTGGGCATGGCAGCCTCCTGTTCATCCTTGGGTCTCATAATCCGAAACGCGGCGCTCGGAGGTCAGGCGTTTGACCACCTCCACCACCTTCAGGTGGTCGGGATGCTTCTGGTAAAGGTCCAGGTCCGCTTGGCTGTCGAAGACGGTATAGAGGGAAACGTCGCTGGCGGTGTCGGCGGGGTTGAAGTTGATCCCGACCTCGAGCGAACGGACCTGGGGCACCTTTCCCTTCAGTCCCTCCAAGGCTTCTTTCAATTCGATCGCGGCGGCCTTCTTGGCGCCGGGGTCCGTCGCCTTCAATTTCCACATCACGATATGTTTGATCATGGCCTATCCCGGGAAGGTTCTAAGGATCGCGCCATTATTCGGGACCGGCCGGATTAAATAAAGGCCCTGTCCCGGGCCCCTTTTCTGCTTTAAAGGCCCCAGGAAACAGGCTAATTTAGTTCGCTGTTGCTCATGTCCAACTTGGAGGAAGTCCATGGGTCTCTTGTCCGGAAAGAAAGCCTTCATCTTCGGGGTCGCCAACGACATGTCCATTGCCTGGGGGATCGCCAAGGCTTTGCACGCGGAAGGTGCCGAACTGGGCTTCAATTACCTGGGCGAGGCCCTGGAAAAACGGGTCCGCCCCCTGGCCGAGTCCGTCGGCTCCAAGCTCATCCTGCCCTGTGATGTGTCCAAGGACAACGAGATCGAGGCCTTATATAAGGAAGTGGAGAAGACCTGGGGCAAGTTCGACATCCTGGTCCATTGCATCGCGTTCGCCAACCGGGACGATCTGAAGGGCACTTTCACCAATACCAGCCGCGCCGGCTTCCACCTGGCCATGGACATTTCGGCCTATAGCTTGATCGCCATTACCCGCCCGGCCGTCCCTCTCCTGAACGACGGCGCCAGCATCATCGCCCTGACCTATTACGGTTCGGTGAAGGTGATCCCCAATTACAACGTGATGGGCGTGGCCAAGGCCGCCTTGGAGGCCAATGTGCGCTACCTGGCTTATGACCTGGGCCCGAAGAACATCCGCGTCAACGCCATTTCGGCCGGCGCCATCAAGACCCTGGCCTCTTCAGCCGTCGGCGGCATCAAGAGCATGCTGAAGGCCTCCGAAGAGATGACCCCGCTGCGCCGCAACGTCTCCCAGGACGAAGTGGGCGGGACCGCGACCTACCTGGCCAGCAGCCTGTCCTCGGCGGTGACCGGGGAGATCCTTTATGTGGACGCCGGCGCCAATATCGTGGGCATGAACCTCGACATCAAGAAGGAAGAACCCGCCGCACCGAAAGCTTGAGCCTCAAGCGGACAACCGGGCGGCCGAGGGGCCACCTTCCTGGACGAAACAAAAAGACCTGGACTCCACCTTTTGGGGTTCCAGGTTTTTTATTTCCATCTGAAGGGGCAAGGTATCCGCGGCCTCGGCGGCGGGAATCCGCATCTCCATGATCCCCCGGGGGGCCCAACCCTCCTCCGACGGCGAGAGGCAGAAATCCAGGACCAGTTCTTGGTTCGATTTCACCACGAAACGGCAACGGTGGAACTGGGTCAGGTCCAGGGACCGTCCCAGTTCCAGGGCGAAACCCTGCAGTTCGGCCGCATGCAGGGGCCATTTCTTCTTTTCCAAGCGGAAGATACCCGTCACTTTCAGGATCTTCTCCAACGACGATTTAATTTCTTGCATGATCCCCTCCATATTTCATTTGTGGTTCCGATAAAAATCCGATCTTCCGGGTTTTGGAAGCCGGGACAGCGACCAACTCACGAATGGCCTCGAAAACCACCGTAAAGTGACCGTCATATTTCCGCTCCAGTTCATCGATTTTCTTGGCAAGATCCGCATTGGAAGCCATGAGCTGTCGAAGTTTCACGAAAGTCCGCATGATCTGGATGTTCACTTGGATTGCTTTGGGACTATTGAGAACACTGGAGAGCATAGCCACACCTTGTTCCGTAAAGGCATAAGGAGGATATTTCGAATATTTTCCCTTACCTTTCTCTAAGGTCACAAATTGTGACCTTAGAGAAACCATTTCTTGATGGGTCAATTTGAACATGAAGTCGTGAGGAAAACGGCGGATGTTCCTTTTAACGGCCTGAATGAAAACTTTTGGAGGAACCCCGTATAAAATGGCGAGGTCTGTGCTTAATAAAACCTTGAAACCCCTTATAAGAAAAATCGAATTTTCAACTTTCTCGATATAGGTCATTTCAATCCTTTGTTTGAGATCACCATTTTTGATCTTTGGATCGCACCTCTTTGAGGTGGCAAAATGCAACCTCAAACCAACAACCCCGCCTGGCGGAACGAGAAATGCCCCTCGGTGGTAAGGATCAAATGGTCATGCACCGTGACCCCCAAAGCCCGGGCCGCGGTCAGGACCTGCCGGGTCAATTGCTTATCGCCCTCGGAAGGTTCCAGGCTCCCCGCCGGATGGTTGTGGGCGAGGATCATGCCGGTCGCGTGCAGATCGATCGCCCGGCGCAGGATCTCCCGGGGATAGACCGCCGTATGGTCCACCGTCCCTTCCTGCAGGTGCTCGAAGGCCAACAGGTGGTTGCGGTGGTCGAGGAAAATGATCGTGAAGACCTCCCGGGGACGTCCTCCGATCTGTTCTTGAAGGAAGGAAGCCACGTCCTGGGGGCTGGTAATGGCGCGGCCCCGCTTGAACTCCTCCCCCTGGGCCGCCCGGAAGAGGTCTCCCATGGCCTTGAAGTGCAGCGCGCTTTGGGGGGGCAATTCCCCCAAGGTCTCCAGGGTCGAGATATCCGCTTCCAGGATGCGACGCAGGCTTTGGAAGACCGACAAAAGCTTCTTGGCGTAGGGCTTGGTATCCCGATGAGGGATGGAATAGGTCAGCAGAAGCTCCAACAGCTCATGGCGGGCCAGGGCTGCGGGCCCCTGGGCGGCATAACGCTCCTTCAAGCGTTTCCGGTGCCCCGCGTGGTAGCCGACGGGCCCTTCCTGGGCCTTGGTTTTCATCTCTTTTTGGATGTCCATCTCGACCATGGGAGCCTCTTTTTTCGCTGGACAAGAATACGGCTGTATACTAGTATACGGTCGTATTCCTTGCAACAACATTTTCCTTGGAGGCTTCCATGGCGCCCAGCGACGAACCCCTGACCGACATCCAGCGCAGCGTCCTGAAATACGTGCAGGACCATCTCATGGAGGATCACCGTCCCCCCACCGTGCGCGAAGTGATGCGCCACTTCAAATGGAACTCCCCCCAGAGCGCCCGCAAACATTTGCTGGCCTTGGAGGAAAAGGGCTACTTGGAACGCGAGGACCGCACTGCGCGGGGTTTGCGGGTGGTCGAGGATTCTTCCGTCGGCATTTCCATCCCTGTGCTGGGGAAAGTCGCGGCGGGACTTCCTTTACTGGCGGAGGAGAACCGGGAAAGCACCATGGTGGTGGACCCTTCCATGGCCCGGGGCGGCCGCAACCTTTTCGCCCTGACCGTACGCGGGGATTCCATGTTGAACGCCCATATCCTGCCGGGCGACAAGGTCATCGTGCAGCAGACCACCCACGCCACGCCCGGGGACATCGTCGTGGCCCTCATCGAGGGCGAGGCCACGGTGAAGACCTTCAAGAAGAGGTCCAACCTGGTCGTGCTGGAACCGGCCAACCCTAAATACGAACCCATCGTGGTCAACGAGAAGCAGGATTTCCGGATCATCGGCAAGGTCGTCGGGGTCTTCAGTCCCCGCTAGGGGGCATTCGCCCCTTCGTCCTAGGACCCGCCATCCGCCGGGACCCGTTCTTCGTTCGCCTATTCATGGTAGATCCCCATGCGTCCACACGTACCCGCCCCCAGGCTGGACTCGTCGCTCACCCCCGTTTATACGGAAGTGGACGACGACCCGCGCCAGGTCGAATACATCGAGATGAAGGTCAAGACTGCCCTTCATCACACCCGTCTTCCCTACCGTCCCAAGCCGTCCTATTACACCCTGAACCTCTACCGGGGATGCCGGCACGGCTGCCCTTTCTGTTTCGCCCGCTACACCCATTGGTTCCTCGGTTTCCAGAACACCTTCGACTTCCAACGCAAGATCCAGGTGAAGGTGAACCTTTTGGAGGTGCTGGAAGGGGAACTTTCCAACTCCCGCAAACACAAGGACTGGGTGAGCCTGGGCGCCGCCACCGACCCTTACCAACCCGCCGAGAAAAAGTATGGCTTGGCCCGGGGTGCTTTCACGCTCCTGGCCAAATACCGTTGGCCTGCGGTTTTTTCCACCAAATCGGACCTAGTGCTGCGGGACCTGGACGTGTTGGAGAGCTTAAGGGACCGCGCCCAAGTCGGGGTCGCCATGACCCTGACCACGCTGGACCCGGCCTTGAAGAAATTCCTGGAGCCCCACGCCGCGCCTATCGAGCGCCGGGTGGAGACCTTGCGGGCTTTGAAGGCCCACCGCATCCCCTGTGGCATCCACTTGATGCCGATCATCCCCTTCGTGACCGATTCGGACGAAGCCATCGGATCCATCGTGCGGCTGGGGGCCGAGGTCGGGGTGGATTACTTCATCTATAACGTCCTGCAGCTCAAGGGCGCGGTCGTACGGGATTATTATTTCGCCCGGCTTCGCCAATGGAACCCCGAGGCCTGGGAAAAGACCAGGCGTCTCTACGGCTCCCGAAGCTATCCGAACGAGGCCTATTTACAGGCACTTCGGGGAAAAGTGGACAGTTTTCGGGCAGTTTATGGTGTTCAAGGCCGCTGGCGGAGGATCTTCGGGGAGAAACAGGGTGAGCTCTTCGAGAAATGAAAAAGCGGCCGGAGGTTCCCCTCGGGCCGCTTCGGTCCTCGTCCTTCGCTTTGGGTCAGACCCCGAAGGCCATCTCCACGTCCTGGGTCCGGTCCTCGGATGTTTGCGCCGGAGGGAAGATCAGCGCGGCGCTTCCATGGACGACCTCATCGAGCCCCAGGACCCGGTCCGCGGCCCGCACCATCTCCCGGTTCTGCGCGTCGGGGAATGCGGCCAACTCCACATGCTTGCCCAGTTCCTTGACCAACCCCATAGAGGGGGCGAAGTCCTGGTCCTCCGTGACGACGATCGCGGTATCGTAGAAATCCCGGGCGGCGTAATAGACCATGTCGCCGGCCATGCGGACGTCCACGCCCTTCTCCATGCGGTGGCCCTCCCGGTTCTGGATGATCCGTCCCAAGCGAAGTTCCAGGTAAGGCGTGCGGTCGAGCGAGTCGAAGAAGGACTGCTGGCTCTTGGCCTTGTCGGAGAAATGGTTCGAGTCGAAGGTCGCGTTGTAATAGAAGGTCCGGACCAATTGCCGGTCCTTGCCCGCCAGGGCCAGGGAGAACTGATAGTAGTCCACCCGGGTCATCTTGTTGTTGCGCTTGAGCGCGAAATAAAGATTGCTGCCGTCGATAAATACGCAAACTCGGGACATCCTTGCACCTCTTTCGGTTCCATTCGGGAAGGATTGGCGTTCTTCTTACGACTTGAAGCTACACTTTTTCAAAACCCGCCGCAAGAGGATGCCATAGGAATTGGGGTCCGGGCTGGAACGCTTGTCGCCACCCTTATGATTTTCAAATTTTGCCCGGATTTTTCGCCTTAAAAAGATCCAGGAGAAGGAAGGCGGCCAAGACAAGGGAATGGTGGATCCGTCCGCTTTGTACAAGCCCTGGGATGCGTTCCAGATCATGCAGGCTCACCTCCAGCTCCTCCGCCTCATCCAAGCGCAGTTCCCCGGCCGGCCGGGCCCCCAGGGCCAGGTAAAGGTGGCAATGGTTGTCCAAAATGGCCGGGTTGGGGCGTACATCCCCCAGTAAATGCCATTCGTCGGCCTCGTAGCCCGTTTCCTCCCGCAGTTCCCTCTTGGCCGCCTCCAAGGGGCTTTCCTGGGGATCCACCGCGCCGCCGGGCACCTCCAGGCTCAGGGCCTGGGAGCCATGTCGGAATTGTTCGACCATCAACAGTTTCTTCTCCGGCGTCAACGCGATGACATTGGTCCAATTCCGGGTGGAGAGCACGTAAAAGGGATGCTCCTTGCCCGTGATGGGCGAGGCACTATGCTGGACGCTCACCTGGAAGAATCCGCAGTCGTAATCGGTCCTCTCGCGGTTCTTTTTCCAAGGTTGGATCATTTCCTTTTGCCCTTTCCCTTCTTGACGGGACGCCGAACGGGTTTGCGCGCCGTCCTTTTCCCGGCCTTCTTTTTCACGGATGGGACCTTCCCCGCTTTGAACCCGGAGATGAGCACCGCGGGAACGCCTTCCAACGAGGCCGCAGGCTTGACCGGGAGGCCGAAGTTCTTCGTATAGAGGGCCTGGGATTTTTTGACGGCAAGGGAGGGGAGCGGCGGCAGGTCGCCCACCCGGCAGTTCGTCCTGGCTTGGGATGGGTTGCGGATCCCGGGAATGGACGTGGAGACCGCCGGATGGGCCAGGGTCCAAAGGATGGAAGCGTCGGCCAGGGACCGCGAACGATCCTTCAGGAAATCCAGCTTCTTCACCTTCTTCAAGGTCGTGGTCATCCCTTCGCCCGTATAGAGCCGGGCCCGGTGGTCGTCCCCGAGGAAACGGGTCTTTTCCGTGAACCTCCCGCTCAAGGCGCCGAAGGCGAGTGGCACGCGCGCGATGACGCCCACGTTGTAGGTTTGCGCCAGGGGGAAGACCTTCCGGATGGGTTCCTGGTAGAAGAGATTGAAGAAGATCTGCAGGCTGTCCACCTGACGCCAACGGATCAGGTCGTTGGCCTCGTCGCTCCCTTTGTCCCGGAGCGAGATCCCGAAGGCCCGGATCTTCCCCTCCCGTTTCAGTTCGCCCACCGCCTTGAGGAGCGGCTCGGCCTGGCGGTTCCAGTCCCCGTGCCAGGTGTGCAGTTGAAGGACGTCGATCCTTTCCAAGCCCAGGTGCGCGAGGGATTCCTCGGCCTTTTGTTTCACCCAGTCCCCGGGAAAGGTGGAGGAAAGCGGCGTGCCGGGCGCGTTGTCCCACTGCCAGTTCTTCGGAGGGACCTTGGTGGCCACGATCGGGCTCTCCCGGCGTTCCTTCAGGACCTCCCCGATGAGCCTTTCGCTATGGCCGTCGCCATAGACCCAAGCGGTGTCGATGAAATTGCAGCCCATATCGAGGGCCTGATGGAGCGCCAGCCGGGAGTCGCTGTCGTCCTGAGGGCCCCACCATGCGCCCCCGATGGCCCAGGCCCCGAAGCCGATCTCACTGACCTTCAATCCTGTATTGCCCAGCCATCGGTAACGCATCGGGACCTCCGATCTCTTATGGAAAAAAGGTAAAGGGAACGATCCATTCTGAAAGGGGCCACGGGGGCATTGCAACCTCCCGGCGGGACTGGAAGGGCTTTTTCAGCGCTTCGCCCGCGCCGGGGCCTTGCGGACGCTCAGGTAAACGTCCCGGTAGATGGTCAGGAAAGCCAGCCCCATGGAAAGGATGATCGGGCCCAGGAAGATGCCCAGGATGCCGTAGACCTTCAGGCCTCCCAGGGTCGTGAAGAAAAGCCAGAAGAGGGGCAGTTGGGCCCGGTTGCCGATGATCCAGGGCTTGAGGACGTTATCCACCACGCTGATGACCCCGCCCCAAAGGAGCATCCCCACCCCCGCGGCCACTTGACCGTTGTAGAAGAGCCACAGGCTGACCGGGATCCAGACGGAGGCCGCCCCCAGGAAAGGGATGAAGGAATTCACGAAGGCCACCAACCCCAGCAGGATGGGAACGGGAACGCCCGCCACCGCGAAGCCGATCCCCGACATGACGCCCTGGGCCACCGCGGTCAGGAAGATGGCCCGTACCACCGCCGTCACGGTGTCGGAGAATGTCCGGGCGACCTTTTCGCGGTGGTCTTTCTCCAGGGGGAGCATCTCGACGGCCCGATGGGCCAGGCGGGCCCCATCCCGGAAGAAGAAGAAAAGGGCCACGCAGACCAGCACCACCTCCAGGGCGAAGCGGGCGATGTTGGCGAAGACCTCGGAGAAACGGGTCAGCAGCGTCTTGGAGAGGTTCTCCAGGGCGCCCGAGACCTGCTTTTGGATGACCGCGTCGTATTGGGTCGGGTCGATGCCCCAATCCTTGAGCCAATCGCCCAAGTGGATGCTCTGGATCTGGGTGAGGACCATCTGGCTTTTCTCGTCCCATTGGGCGGTGGAAAGGAAGGCGTAGGCCCGGGGGATCTCCCGGCCCAGGTTGACGGCTATGAAGAATCCGGGCAACGCCAAAAGACCCATGACGAAGAGCGTGGAAAGGAAGGCCGCCAGGGTCGGCCGCTTCCCCGTGGAACGGAAGAGGAAGGAATAGACCGGGTAAAAGACCATCACAAAGATGGTGGCCCAAACGAAGGAACGTAGGAAAGGCTCCAATAGCGAGAAGAGCAGGCTCAAGAGGCCCAGCAGGAGGGCGAAGAAGGCGATGACAAAGATGTTCTGCCGCGAGATCTTGATCTGATCGGCCACGGGCTCCTCCTTTCCTTGCATCGAGTGCGACCATTCTATAGGGAAAAGGTCCGGGCCGAGGGAAGAAGCGGCGGTCGTAGGTCCCTTCCTTGAAATATGGCCCCCGGCCCTTAGAATAGAAAAACCATGCGGACCAAACCCACGAAGGGTGTTTCCTCCCCCTCTTTCCCCCAGGCCCTGGCCGGGTCCTGGAAGGGTGCGGCCGTCCTCTTCCTCGCCGCCTCCGCCTTCGGGGTGTTCTTCAACGCCTTCTACGCCGACGGGATCGAGCTCAAGGTCCAACCCCGCAAGGCTTCCCCTCCCCCGGACTCCCATGCGCCCGTGACCTATGCCGGCCTGGGGACATCCCCCACTCATCCGTCCTCCACGCGGGATGTTCCCCGGCCCTCCTCCATTCCCCGTTTGAGCCTTCAGGGCACCTTCGCGCGTTTTCAAAAGGGTACGGCGGTCTTCCTGGACGCCCGCAAACCCGAGGAATACCAAGAGGGCCATATCCCCGGCGCCCTGAACTTCTACGGCAACGAACTGGATCTTTTCGCGCCCCGGGTCATGCCCCAGCTCCCCGACAAGGCGAAGGAGATCGTGGCCTATTGCCATGGGGGCGATTGCGACCTTTCCCTGCAAGTGGCCGAAACGCTGCGGGCCCAGGGATACACGAACGTGAAGGTTTTCCAGGACGGCTGGCCCGCCTGGACCAAGGCCGGTTACCCCGCCAAGCAAGGGGAGGACCCGTGACGGCCGCCGATCTGTTGAACGACCGCAACCTGGTGCTCCTCAGCGCCGCCCTCACGGCCTTTTCCTTTTGGGCGGATCGGCGATTCCCCAAGGCCGTCGCGCTGAAGGGAGAGACCTGGGGCGCCTTGATCCTTCGGGTCGCCGCCGGGCTCATCCTCGCCGGCGCCAGCCTGGACAAATTGGGGGACCCCTTGGGTTTCTACCACCACATCCAGGAATGTTTTTATTTCGTCCCCAAGGACCTTCAACCCCTGACGGCGGTGGCCATCCCTTGGGTCGAATTCTTCACGGGGGTCCTCCTGCTCGTCCGCTTCCAGTGGCGCCCCGCGGCCCTGGTCTTTTGCGTGCTGATGGTGCTCTATACCCTCTCCATCACCTGGGACGTGGCGCATGGCATCGATTGCAACTGCAGTTGCTTCGACAAGACCTCCACCGAGAAGATGACCTGGCTCACCGTGGTCCGGGACCTCTTCTTCCTCGCCATCGGATCCAAGGTCCTCCTGGCCTCCGACCCGGCTCCCTCCCACAAAAACGTTTAAACCAACTCCGAAAAATCGCGCGAGAAGGTCGTTTGTCCGTTAAACCATGATCGGGCCCCTGAAACCATTCATGGGCCCATGCTAAGATTGGTCCGTCGGTCCTTCGCTCTATGAACGATCGAACGCTCACCGCCAGTCGAGGCTTTTATGCAAATGGACCACATGACCCCGGAACAAGTGGATGCCCTGGGGAGGATGAACAAGAAGATCCACGATGAGTTCCGCAACCTGGGCTATTCCGGGCTCACGCTCGATCCGGTCCGCTTCCTGGCCTTCCGCACCCAGACCCACAACGACCGCTTCACCGAACTGGTGGTCTCCGACGCCGGGGTCTTCTTCCTCGACCCGGTGCGCAAGGTCAAATACCGCTTCCATCCCGATTACTTCTTCGTCTATCACGAAGGGCTCCACGCCACCGAGGAACAAAAACTCAAGGGAATGGAAGGACCGGTCCTGGTCCTGGAGAACCTGTTGGAGTTCTGGAAACGGCAGGGCACGGGTTTCTGCCTGGTGGCGGACCATTTGAACAAGCTGGACTTCCTGGGCCCCGCCCAAAGGGCCGAATTGGACCGGGTGCAGAGGATCTATTCGTCCCAGGACCTGGTCATCAACCCCATGCTCCAGCGCAAGGTCCGGGAAAGCCCCGCGGCCCCGCCGCAGCCCCAACCGCTCCCGCAGCCGCGCTCGCAAACGCGGGTCATTTCCCTGGACGACTGACGGCCCTCTTCAGGCGGCGGGCCCGGCCTTGGCGAATTCGGCCAGGATCCTTTCGACCCTTTCCTTCTCCAGGTTCCCCAACCCGGGCCTTTGCCGGTAGGCCTCCAGCAATTCCTTACCCCGCGCGGACCGGCCTTCTTGGCTGTGCGCCAGGGCCAGGTTGATGGTGAGCGAAAGGGGGAGTTTCCCCGCTTGGGGTTCCAGGAGGCGGACCACTTCCTCCCTTTCCCCCCGCTTGCCCAGTTCGGCGGTCAGGAAAAGGAGCACTTCCTCCTGGTCCGGGGCCAGCAACCGGGCCTTTTCCAGTTCGACCCGGGCGGCGGGCCAGTCCGCTTCCGCCAGGGCCCAGGCCCGGGCCAGGTGGGGCGCGAAACTCTCCGGCTTTTCCTTGGACAATCCCTCGAACCAATCCAGGGCCTCCTCCCGCCGGTCATCCTGCAGGAAAAGCTGGTAGAGCTGGCGCAGGGCATCCAAACGCTCGGGCTCACTGCGCACCGCCGCCTGGATCTCCTCCCAGGCCAGGTCCATTTCCTCCTGGGCCAGGTAGACCTTGAAGAGGTTCAGGTGGGCCGGGGCGGAGTCCGGATGTTCCTCCAGGTATTCCTCCAGTGAGCGCTCAGCCTCGGCGAAACGCCTCGCCTCGGCCTGGACGATCCCCAGGCCCAGCAGCGCGTCCTTCCGGCCGGCGGCCTTGGCCCTTTCGAAGGCCTCCCCCGCCAGGTCCAGGAGCCGGTCCTGGAGCAGTTTCCATCCCAAGGCCAGGATATTGTCCGGGTCCTTCTCCTGTCCCAGCCCCTCGCGCATCTTCTTCTCATAATCGGAGCGTTTCACGAAGAAGGGCGGGTCCTCCGGGCGGCCCGAAACCGGCGGCAACAGGAACAGTTCGCCCAAGGCCATCAGCTGGTCCAGCACGAAGGGGTCGCCCGGCAAAAGCTCGAGGGCCTTCCAGAAGGCCTGCGCCGCTTCGGCCTTTCGGTCCATGGCCAGGTAGGTGCGGCCCAGGTTGGGATAGATCCAGCCCGCGGCGGGGGCCATGCGCAGCGCCTTCTTATAGAAGGACTCGGACTTCTCCAGTTCACCCGTGGCCCGGAAGCAAAAACCGAGTTGGAAGGAGGTGAGGGGGCACTCCGGGTCGATGTCCAGGATCTCCACCAGCTTGGGAATGGCTTCCGCGATCCTCCCGGAAACGAAGAAGGGTTCCACTTCCTTGAGCTTGGGCCACTTGTCCACGAAAAGATGGAAGAGGTAGGCCCCCGGGACGGCCGGGGCTTCCTTCAGCAGTTCCTCCATGACCCGCGCGCCCTCGGCGAAGTCATAACCCTTCTTTTCCACCTCTTCCTGCCGGTAGGCCTCGATGGGCACATGCTGGGGCAGGTGGTGGAACTGGGCCAAGCCTTTGGGAAGGGAGACGAAGGAGAAGCGGGGAGGGACTTGGGACGCGGGGTTCTCGGGCTTGGCCATTAGAAGAAATAATAGTCCAAGGAAAGCGCCACTTCGACCCCCGTGAGGTCCATGGTGAGGAACTTGTTGTGGGTCGTATTATTGATGGTGGCGGTGTCGGCCACCCCGATGAACCCATCGGGCATGGAAATAAGCCCGTAGACCGGCGTGCTTCCGTCGGGATTCTTCGGGCCGTTCACGGTGAACTGGGAAAGGGTGGCGTAACGCGCCAGGATGGAGAGTTCCAGCCCCAGGTGGTCCTCCAGCCTCAGCTCATAGCCGCCGCCCAGGTTCAGGCCGAAATCCCCGCTGCCCAGGGTCCCCGAGTAGGTCCCCGGCAGGTTCCCCCACAGGGTCGTGACCGGCTGGTTCCTCTGCTGGAAGCCGATGAAAGAATAGTAGTAACCGAACCCGCCTTTTATATAGAAGCGGTAGTCGTCATGGGGCCAAAAAAGGCAATAATCGGCCTCGACGGCGGTGACCAGGGGATTGAAATCACTGGTCAAGGTGGCCGGGGCGGCGCTGCGGGCGGTCCCGTGGAAACCGTCCTCCGCGAAGGCCGACAGGGTCAGGGTCAGGCCGTCCCAGGCATCCAAGCCATAGCCGAACTCCATCTTGCCCCCGAAGCCGCTGTTCCCCGCCGAGGCGTCATAGACCGTGGCCCCGTTATTGGGGGCGGCCGTCTTCCAGCCGTTGACCGCCTGGTTGAAATCCGATTCGAAGGAATAATCGTATTTGAGCGCACCCTTGACCCAGAACTGCGGGGCCAGCATGGGGCCTTCCTGGATGACCCGGCCTCCCTGTACCACCTTGCCCGGGCCCTGGACCACCGGCATGGGGGGCTTGGCCATCCGGGGGCCCAGCCTTTGGTTGATGGCCTGTAGCATGGCGCTTTCCGGATAGAGGACCAACCCCTTTTGGCAGGCCTCATAGGCTTGGTCATATTGGCCCAGGCGGTAATAGCATTCGGCCAGTCCCTCATAGGCCAGGGCATGGTTGGGGTCCAGGTTCAGGACCGCCCGGAAATAAGGAACGGCCTTGTCGTAATGGCCCTGGTGCAGGTAAAGGTTCCCGGCGTTGTAATAGGCGTCGGGCGTGGCGGCCCGGGAAGGCGAAGCCGGGAAGAAAGCCAGGAGGAGCAGGACCCAGACGGGGACCGCACGGAAGGGGTTTCTCATGGGGCCATTATCACCCGGCCGAATGTCGAAGGCCAGTTCCAGGACACGGGAATCTCCCTTCAGGGCTTCCGCTCGGGCGAAAGATTAGGATAATGAACGGGGTTCGGAAACCTTTCCGCCGGGCCCGGTCTAGTTCAGGATGGGCTCCGATATGGATCCCCGGTCCTTTATCCCCAAGGAGGGAAGATGGAAACTTTGAGCCACTGGTTCGGCCCCCTGCATCCCCCCGTCACCCATTTCCCCATCGCCTGTTCCCTGCTGGCCCTCCTGGCCTATCTCTACGGCCGCCTTCATTCGGAGGACTGGGTCCTGCGGGCCTCCGGCGCCCTTTGGCTCCTGGCCCTGATCGGAGGCCTGACGGGCCTGGTGACCGGCCACCTTTTCGCCCACCACCTGGCCATGCTGGACGAGTGGACCTTTTTGCCTCCCGAAACCGCCATGAAAGGCAAGCTGCGCGAGCATGTGGAACTGGCCCTGACCGGCACCCTCTTCTGCGCGGCGGGCGCGGTCTTCGCCTGGGCCTTGCTCCGGGGGCGCAAGCCCAACCCCTGGGCGGTAGGACTGCTGCTTTTGGGTTCGGCGGCCTTCTTGGGGCTGGCCGGGCACGAGGGAGGGGAAATGGTCTATGAGGACGCCGGCCCGGTGGCCATGGCCGAGGAGGAGCCGGCCGCGACACCGGGGGCCCCCGAGGCCGATGGCCTCTGGAAAAGAGTGGGTAATTACCGCCGCGATCTGGTCTTGATGGATTCCTCGCCCTGGAACAGCCGCACCCATGGGCATCGCTGGGTCAACACCTACGTTTCCCCTGAAGCCGCTCAGGCTTACCGGGACACCGAGGCCATGCCCGAAGGCGCCCTGGTGGTCAAGGAATCCTTCGAGGACTCCGGGGAGGACGGCCCCTCCAAGGTTCCGGGTCCCCTCTATGTGATGGAAAAGGGAAAGAGGTCCGAGTCGCCCCGCACCGGGGGCTGGCGTTATGCCCTCCGCTGGGACCATCCGGTGGAAGGGAACCCGGAGAGGATCAAGGGGCCCGTGACCTGGGTCTCGGGCGATCCCCACCTGAACTCCTGTGTGAAATGCCACGGCCGCTTCAAGGACACCGACTATATGGCGGGTGTCCCCGAGGGCCACGATAATCCCTAGGACCGGTCAATCCTTGCGGGGCAGGACCACCGTGAAACGGGTGCCGTGGGGCCTCAATCTTTCCAACTCGATCCTCCCGCCGTGGGCCTCGACGATCTTCTGACTGATGGAAAGGCCCAGGCCCGACCCCCCTTTCTTGGTGGTGAAGAAGGGTTCGAAGAGATGGGACATTTCCGTGTCCCCGATGCCCGGCCCGTCGTCCTCGACGGTCAAACGGGTCTCGGCCTTGGTCTGCCTGGCCCCCAGCTTCAGGCTCCCCTTCTCCCCGACCGCCTGGTAGGCGTTGGTCAGCAGGTTCACCAGCACCTGCTGCAGCCGGTCCCGGTCGGCGGAAAAGACCGCCCATTTCTTCCCGACGGGCATCTCGACCCGGATGAGGTCGGCCCGGCCTCCCACCTGGGCCTGGGCCGCGGTCAGGGATTCCTGGAGCAGGACCTCCAGGTCCACGGGACTTTTGCGGATCTCCAGTTCCTTGGAATAATCCAGGATATCGTTCATGAAGAAGCGCAGGCGCTCGGCCTGGGACAGGATGGTCTTGAGCTCCTGGGAATATTCCTTCCGCCCCTCCATCTTGGCGTTCATCAATTGGATCATGCCGGTCAGGACCGCCAGGGGATTGCGGACCTCATGGGCGATGGCGGCGATGACCTTGCCCACCGCGGCCAGCCTTTCGTAGCGGAGCAGGGTCTGTTGGGACCTATGCCGCTCGGTCACGTCCCGCACGATGGTCAGCACCGCCGGGACCCCTTTGAAGAGGAAGGGCGTTCCCTTGGTCTCCCCGAAGAATTCCCCGCCGTCCAACCGCCGGAGCTTCTGTTCCATCCAATCGGTGGGTTCGCCCGTCTCCTGGATCCTCCGGACCCGCTCCATCGCCTTCTCCCTGGTCTCCGGATGGAGGAAGTCGGCCAATTGGACCTCCCGTAGGTCCCTTCCCTGCCCTCCAAAGAGCTCCAGTCCCGCCGGATTGACATAGAGGATCTCGCCGCCCGAATGGACCACGACCGCGTCGGGGGAAAGCTCCACCAGCCGCCGGTAGCGTTCCTCGCTCTCGGTGAGGATCCGTTCCGCCGCCTTGTTCCAGGTCATGTCCCGCACGCTCATGACCCTGAGGTCCCTGCCTTTGAAGGG
The DNA here is from genome assembly GCA_035549195.1 of bacterium. Taxonomy (NCBI): domain Bacteria; species bacterium. The sequence goes on along the minus strand of DASZRK010000017.1, from coordinate 358,305 downwards.
GAAATTCCGGCCCCGCAGTTCCACCGGGAAGGTCGATCCGTCCTTGCGCAGGGCCAGGACCTCATAGGGCTGGGAGGAGCCGGAGACCATGTGTTTTCGAGCGATCGGATGGGATTCGGGCGCGATGAAGTCGAACCCGGGGCGGCCGATCATCTCCTCCACTTCGTAGCCCAGCATATGCGCCAGGGCCGGGTTGGCGTCCACCACCCTGGGATTCTCGTGCAGCAAGATCCCCTCGTTGGTCACCAGGGCGAACCGCTCGAAACGCTCCTGGCTCTCCCGCAAGGCCTCCTCGGCCTTTTTACGCTCGTCGATGAAGGTCAGCGAGAAACAGACCGCCTCCACGCCCCCGGCGGGGTTCAGGGCGGGCTGGTAGCGCACCTCCACCCAGCGTTCCTGGCCCCGGGCGTCCCGGATCGCCCGCTCGGCCTTGTTCTCCTTGCCCGCCAGCGCGGCCTGGAAGCTCTCGTGGAACTGATCCTCGCTGGCCCCCCGGGGCAGGGTCTCGACGAATTTCATGCCCTTGGTCAGCGCCTTCCCCTGGACCCGCTGGGCCATCATGGCGGCGAACTGGTTGAAGTCCTGGATGGTCCCGTCGGGATTGATCAACACCATCACCTGGGAGCCGCTGTTGAAGACCGCCCGCAGTTCCGCTTCCGAGCGGCGCAGGTCCTCCTCGGCCTTCTTGCGCTCGTCGATCCTCTGGGAGACGAAGCAGATCCCGGCCACCTTTCCGTCGGCCCCGGGGACGGGATAATAGCCGAACTCGAACCAATGCTCGACGCCGTCGGGGGTCCGGTAGGCCCTTTCCCGCGTCATGCGTTGCCCCTCCAGGGCCTTCTTGAAGCTCGCCTCGTAAAGACCCATGTCCGCAGGCCGGATGTAGTCCCGGAAGAAGTTCCCGCGGCGCAATTCCTTGTCCGTGGCCATCCGGAAGGACTCCTCGGCGCGCGGGTTGAAGGATTGGATCCGCCCCTCCGGGGTCAGGAGGACGACCGCCTGGTCCACGTTGTCGAAGACCGCGCGCAGGTCCGCCTCCGACCGGCGCAGGGCCTCCTGGGCCAGTTTCCGTTCCTGGATGTTCTCCACCAGGACCAGGGAATAAAGGACCTGGCCTTGGGGGTCCCGGATGAGGGTGCCGAAAAGATGGACCCAGACGCTCTCCCCGTTCTTCCGAAGGTAGCGTTTTTCCGATTCGAACCGGTCCTGCTCGCCCCGATGCACTTCCCGGGAGATCTTGTCGCTCTCGGTGCGGTCCTCCGGATGGGTGATCTCCAGCAGGTGGCGGCCCAGGATCTCCTTTTCCTCGTATCCCAGCAGTTCACGAAAGGCCCGGTTGACCTTCAGGTAGCGGAAATCGGAGACCATGGCCATGGGCATGGCGGCGTCCTCGAAGACCCGGCGGAACTTCTCCTCGCTCTCCCGGATGATGGCCTCGGCCTTCTTACGTTCGTCGATGGAGTCGGCCACCATGCAGGCGCCCTGGACCTGGCCCATATGGTCGAGCACGGGGTAATAGTGGAAATCGAACCAAAGCACGGTCCCGTCCGGCGCCCGGACGGACCGTTCGATGCGGGTCACTTTTCCCTCCAGGACCAGTTGGAACCTTTTACGGAAATCCTCCAGGTGCTCGGGCTCGACGTAGTCGGCCATGGCCCGTCCCTTTTCCAGTTGCATACCCCGGGCCGCCTTCAGGCCCTCCAGGGCCCGCCGGTTGAAGTCCCGGATCCGGCCATCCTTTCCCACCAGCACCAGGCTCTGGTGGCTGCTCTCGAAAATGGCCCGCAGGTCCGCCTCGGACTTCTGCAGGGCCTCTTCGGCCATCTTGCGCTCGATCACATTGGTGGCGATGAGACAGACACCCTCGATCTCGCCCTGGTCCCCGAAGACCGGATTGTAGGAGACCTCCAGCCACTGCTCCTCCCCGCCCTTGTGGTAGCGCTGTTCGTGGGTCACCACCTCCCCCTGCAGGGCCTTCTGGAAACGCGCGCGGAAGAGGGGTTTGTTCCCTTCTGAGACGAAATCCACGATCGAGCCCCCCGCCTTGAGGTCCTGGCCGGTCCATTGGCGGTTGTTGAGCAGTGCGTTGTTGTTGAAGGCCCGGATGCGCCCTTCCCGGTCCACCAGCACGATGTTCTGGAAGGTGTTGTTGAAGACCGCCTGGAGGTTGGCTTCGGACTGCCGCAGGGCCTCCGAGACCCGGCGCCGTTCGGTGACATCCCTCACGATACCAAGGCCCCCCAGGATCTCGCCTTTCGCGTTCTTGACGGGCATGTAGTAGGCCTCGAAATAACCCTGCCGGCCCGCGGGGGTCCGGTAGGGCCTCTCCTGGGTCACGGGACTCTCCCCTTTGAGGGCCGCGTAAAAATGGACGTCCTCGCCGATCTGTTTGAGGAAGGGGAACACATCGAAGGCCACTTGGCCGATGCATTCCTCCCGGGAATGCCCGCTGATCCTCTCCATGGCCGGGTTCCAGAGGGTGTAGCGGCACTCATGGTCGAAGGCCAGCAGGCCGTCCACGCTGCTGTTGATCAGGTTCTGGGTGAACTCCTTCTGCCGGACCACTTCTTCCTCGATCCGCTTACGTTGGGTGATGTCCCGGAAATAGACCAGCCGGACCCGGCGCCCCTGATAGGTGGTCATGCGGGGGGTGATCTCCACCGGGAACCGCAAGCCGTCGGAACGCAGGCCCATGATCTCGTAGGTGGCCTCGGACTCCTCGGTCATATGCTGCAGGATGGTCTCGCGGAACTCGGGGGCGGTGAATTCCAGGGCGTTGCGCCCGATGAGTTCGGGCAGTTCCCGACCCAGCATCCGGGCGAGGGCGGGATTGGCCATGAGGATGACCCCTTTTTCGCTGACCGCGATCCCGTCCTTGGAGGCATCGGCCAATTTGCGGAACAGCTCCTGGCTCTCGAAGAGTTCCTGTTCCCTTTTCTTCGAGCGCGTGATGTCCAGGAAAGTGGCGACCCTCAAGGACCGGCCCTGGTATTGCATCGCCCGGCCCTGCACCAGCGTGTTGAACCGGGTCCCATCCCTCCGGATCCCCACGATCTCATAGGGTTCCTCGCTGCCGGAGCGGATCTGTTGGGTCACCAGCTCACGGAACTCGGGGGCCACGAAGTCCAAGCCGTTACGGCCCAAGACCTCCTCGGGCCTCTCGAAGCCTAGCAAACGGGCGAAGGAGACGTTCGCCTCCACCACCACCCCCTTCTCGTGGATGGCCACTCCCTCGCCGGCCGCGTCGCTGAGCCGGTCGAACTTGGAACGGCTTTCCTCAAGGGCCGCTTCCGCTTCTTTCAGGTCCTGGAGGGAACGGCCCACCAGGGAGAAGGTCCGGGAGGCGCTGTCGAACTCGCCGTGCCATTGGGTCCAATGCCATCCTCCCTTCGACGTGCGGACCCGAAGTTCCAATGGGAAGGGCCCGGCCCCCTGCCCTGCTTTTAAAAGAACGGGTTGGGCGCGCACCTGGTCCTCGGGATGCACCAGGTCCAGGAACGGCGACCCGGTCAATCGGTCCGGGTCCTGACCCAAAAGGACCGCCCAGGCGCCTTGGGCCGTTTGGACCAGGCCCTTTTCATCCAGCAGGAGCATCAGTTCCCGGGAAAGCCTTGAAAAAATGGAAGTGGAAGTTCGGTCAGGAGGGTTCATCGGGAAAAACCTTCATGGACGTCGTTATTTTGAGGGACCTATCTTACCGAAGCGGAAAAGTCGTGAACAAGGGAACAGGCGGGATGGACCACCGGGGGAATCATCAAGGACCGGCTTCACCGCAACCGGGAGCAATCCTTCGTAATTAGACCGGCTTCTTTATCTCAATCCACCACCCGACGTGCATAGGCGGATTGCACCAGGGGCCAGCCCCAGAAGGCCTCGCCCAAGATCCACTGCACCACCTTGGCCCCCTCGATCATGCGGGGCCCCGGGCGGTTGAGGAGGCTTTCCTCGATGCTGAAGATACGCCTCTTGCGCACCGCGTTGAGGTTCTCCCAGCCGATGCGTTTCAGGGCCTCGTCGGGGTTGAAGGCCAGGCCCTGGCCATAGACGGCGAAAAGGATGATCTCGGGGTCGAACTTGATCATCTCCTGGATCTTGACCGTCCGGCTCAGCTCCCGGGTGAGCATGGGGAAATAATGGGCCCCCAGGAAGGGCATCAGTTCGGTGTACCAGCCCCCGGCGGCGGACGGCGGTTTGGGCCATTGCTCCACATAGAGCTTGGGGCGGTAGGCCTTGGGCGGGATCTTGGACTGAAGGGCGGTGAGGCCGCCCATGAAGTCCTGGGCCAGCATCTTGGCCCCGGCCAGGTTGCCGGTGGCTTTGCCGATCTGCAGGAAGGAATCCTCCACTTCCCTCAGGGAACGGGGGTCCAGGTGAAGCACATGGAAGCCCTTTTCCTTGAGCCGCTTGTAGAGGTCCTGCTGGGAGATGGAGTAGGTGATGCAAAGGTCGGCCCGAAGGCTTTTGACCCGCCCCTCGGCCATGGTGAACCAGTATTCGGGGCGGTCCCGGTCGCTGGAGGGGGGCTCGTCCTCGCAATATTCCTTCAAGGTGGTCACTTGGTCGCTGAAACCCAGGTAGGCCAGCACCTCGGTGGCCGCGTGGGAGAAGGACGCGATGTGCTTGGGCGGTTGGAAGGGCATGGGCCAAGTCTAGGGGAAGGCCAGGGTCGATTCTAGGGATTTTTCCGGGAGCGCCCTACCGGTAAAGAAAAAGGGTCAGGTCCATCGGATGATAGTGGTCCAGAAGCCCGACCTTCGACACATCCAGTTTCCTCCCGAAGGACACCAGGTCCTCGGAACGGACCGTGAACCGGTCCTTCTCCTTCAACCCCGCCTCGGCGTTGAGCACATTGAAGGCCACCGCCTTCCGCGTTTGCTTCAGGACGCACTTGAGGAGCGACCGCATGTAGGCCCAGTTGTCCTTCACCTTCACGTTGAAAACGCCCGAGAGGAAGGCATAGTCGAAGGATCGGGCCCGATAGGGCCGGGCCGTCAGCACCCGGGCCTCGAACCGGGCGCCGGGATAGTGCCGCCTGGCCTCGGCGATGACGTTGGGAAAAAGGTCCACGCCCGTGTAGTCGGCTTGGACCCGTTTCTTTTTCAGGTAACCCCAGAAGGCCCCCAGGCCGCAACCCACGTCCAGGATCGTCCGCCCCCTCAGGTCCCCCACCAAGGCCAGGGCCTCGAAACGGACCTGCTGGCTGTGGGGACCGTTCCATCCCACCCGGCGTTCAGGGGCCGCGTGGCCTTCCAACTGGGCGCGGTAATAAGCTTCCAGGCGGGTGAGGTCCTTCCGGGAGAACCCGGGAAAATCCTTGAGCCGGAAAGGATGGATGGTCTTCATGGGCGTCCGCCCCGGACCGACTCGAAAAAAGCCAGGGTGCGCTGGAAGGCCGCCTCGAGCGCAGGGGAAGGCCCTGGGAAGGGATGGACGCTGTTGAACTTATGGTCCGCGCCCGCCAGGATGGCGAGTTGGGCGGAGGGGTGCAACGCCGCCAGGCTTTCGGATTCGTCGGGCTTCACGCTCACGTCCTCGCTTCCGTGCACCAGGAGCACCGGGGCGGTGAGGTGATGGAGATAAGTGGGGATGTCCCCCTCCCGGCCCCAATGCTCCGCGTCCTCCAAAAAAGCGATCCCGCTTTTGAGGACTTGTCCCGTGCGGGAGCTCTCGAAGGGGTAATAGCCCTTCTCTTTCCAGGTCTTCTTCATCTCATATAAGTAACGGTTCACCCGGGAAAGGGTGGCCCAGGTGGCGATCCCCAGGACCTCGGGCCGGTTCACCGCGGCCAGCAGGCTCACGCCCCCTCCCCGGGAATGGCCCCAAAGGAAGGCCCGGGGAACCGCCGGAAGGTCGGGCTCGAAACCGCCCGAGACCACCGCGCCCAGGACCCGTTTGAGGTCCTCCACCTGGCGGGTGATGGTGTCGGCCTCGAAGGCCGCCAGGTCCTCGAAGGGCCCGTCCGCCTGGGGACCCATGCCCGAGCCGGAGAAGTTGAACCGCACCACCGGGTAGCCGGCGGCGGCGAGGGACCCGGCGACCCACGGGAAGAAGGACCAGTCCTTGAAGCCCAGGAACCCATGGCTCATCACGACCGGGGGTTTGGCCGGGTCCCCTTCGGGCAGGGTCAAGGTCCCCCAGATCTCCCGGGGACCTTCCAGGCAGAAATCGACGGTGCGCAGGGTCATCCCCAACCCCGGGCCTTCAGTTCCTTCTCGGTGAAACCGAAGAAGTGGCCCAATTCATGGATCAGGGTGGCCCGCACTTCCCGACGCAGGTCCTTCGGATCGGGAAAATCCCGGCGCAAGCATCCCTCGAAGAGGATGACGCGGTCCGCGCCTAAGCGGGGTTCGCCCGCCGGAAGGGACTTGAGGTCCCAGCCCTCGAAGACGCCGTAAAGGATGCTGCCCGGGGGAAGGCCCAGTCTTTTCAAAAGGGCCGGGGTCGGGCGCCGTTGGACGGAAATGGCCACGGTCGCCAGGGCGCCCTTCAAGTCGGTCGGCAGTTCTTGAAGGACCCTTCGAACGGTCCGATCGAAGGGGCTTGGGGCCTGGGGGCGGGTCTTGTGGGGCATCGCGTCCCTCTATTTTTTCTTCAATAGATCCCGGATCTCGGTGAGGAGCTCTTGATCCTTGGTGGGAGGCGGGGGGGCGGCCGGCGCCTCGGCGGCCTTGCGTTGCAGGCGGTTGATGGCCTTCACCATCAAGAACACCGCGAAGGCGATGATGGTGAAATCCACCAAGGACTGGATGAAATTACCGATGTTGATGGTCACTTCCTGGACCTTTCCCGCCAGGTCCAGGGACGGGGCCTTCAGGTGGATCTTGATGTCCGTGAAATTCATTCCCCCGATGAGATAGCCCAGGGGCGGCATCAGGACGTCCGACACGATCGAGGAGACCACCTTGCCGAAGGCCCCGCCGATGATGATACCCACCGCCAGGTCCACCATGTTCCCCTTCACCGCGAATTCCTTGAATTCCTTCCACATGCCCATGACGCCCTCCTTCCAGGGTCACAAAAGGTTGTAAGCGAAGCCCAATCCCACGGTCTCCTTGATCTGCCAGCCCAGGTAGACCTTGGGGTCGTAACGGTAGTCGTTCTCGATGTTCACGCTGAGGACCTTGTTGAGGCCGATGGAGAGCAGGTTGTCCCACTCGGCCACGGTGCGGTCCAGGCCCTTGCCGTTCCAGAAGAGGTCCAGCTTGGACCCGAACTTGGAATCCTCGGAGAACTTCAGGTTCAGCTCCGACACCCAGCCGGCGCCCAACTCGGTCAGCACGCCTTGCAGCTTCCCCGTGTCCGGGTCCACCGTGTAGATGGCCTGGAACTTGTCGGCCACCGTCTCCTTGACCGCCAGTCCCAGGCGGGTATTGAACTCGGGACCCGGAACGTACTTCAATCCGGCGGTCTCGGTGAAATAACCCGGGTCCAGGAAGGCCGAGGTCTGCACGGCGGGGTCCTGGCTGTAGTCGAAGCCCGCGTCGAACTGGCTCTTGGCCGAGAAGGACACGAAGGGATTCACCTGGGGCCAGGTCTTCCAGGCGAAGACGCTCTCCAGGTCGAGGTTATCCGCCGATTTCCGGGTGCCCTGCCCGTCGATGTAGGTGAGGCCATATTCCAATTTAAGGGTATTGAGCCAGTTGGAGGCGGCGTTGTCGTTCTCCAGCCTGGCGTTGAAGGCCGCCTGCCAAGAAATGAAGTTGGTGCCGCCTTGCTGCCAGTCGCTGAAAGCGCCCTGGTTCAGGTTGAGGCTGGCCACCACTTGTTTTTTCCAACTGTCCACCGGAGGCGTGGCGGCGGGCGCCGCGTCCTCCCCCCAAACGGCCTTGAAGGCCGCCAAGAACATCAAGACCAGCCATGGCATCCGTTTCATCCCAAGCTCCTTGAGCGGTGTTCCAGGCCCCCCGGGGCCCAAGCGGGCACCATGATAACCGGAGCTTTCCCGCCTGCGGGGCGGGGCTTCATTTTTTCTTCAGGAGTTCGAGCGCCTTCTTCGGATCGGCCACCGGCAGCTGGCATTGGTAGTTCCGGCAGACATAAATGGCCGTCCGGCCGCCTTGGCTGGATCGGCCTTCCGCCCAGGGAACAAGACGGACCATTCCCTTCACCTGGGCGTCCTCGCAGGCGACCAGGACCTTGCTCGGCAGGAAAGCTTTCCAAAGGACCTTCAAGGCAGGTTCCCGGTCCGGGCCCACCACGAACACCTCGGCGGGACCGTCATGGTCGAATTGGAAGGCCTGGAGCATCTTGCAGAAGTTGGAGCCGCCCCTTTCCAGGTAACCGGAGAAAGCGGAAAGGATCGCGTCCGAGCGGTCCCGGTGGGATTTGTCACCCGTGAATTCCGCCAGGCGGTAGCCGTTCAGGACCGCCACCGAATTGCCCGAGGGGATCACCCCGTCGTAGGCTTCCTTCGTTCGGGCCAAAAGGCGTGCCGCATCCTTCTGATCGGAGCCGGTGAAGAAGTACCCCTGGGCCTTTTCGTCCCAGAAAAGCCGGTCCATGTCCTTCTGCAGGTCCAACGCCCGTTGGAGGTATTTGAGGTCGAAAGTGCTCTCATAAAGGTCCAGTTGGGCCTCTTGGAGGAAAGCATAGTCGTCGATGTAGGCTTGGATATTGGAGGGACCTTGCCTGTAGGAAGCCAACAGGCGCCCCTGGTGGAACAGGTCCCGATAGAGGAAATCCGACGCTTTCTCCGCCAGGCGGAGATATTCGGGATCACCCAAGGCCCGGTAACCCAGGGAAAGGGATGAGATCATCAGCGCGTTCCAGGCCGTCAGCACCTTATCGTCCAGGTGCGGCCTGGGGCGAAGACCCCTCGCCTGGAGCACCTTATCCCGGGTCCTTTCCCACCAGGCCGGGTCCCGTCCGATGTCCCGGAGGGCTTCCGGCAGGTCCTTCCTCAGGTGGAGGATCGTGCGGCCCTCGAAATTGCCGCCTTCGGTGGCGCCGTAAAGGGAACAGAAGTCGGTCCCGTCCTTCTCCCCCAACAACTTCTTCAATTCCTCCGGGGTCCAAACATAGAACTTCCCCTCTTCTCCTTCGCTATCCGCGTCCTCGGCGCTATAGAAGGCGCCTTCGGGGCTTGTCATGTCGCGCTTCAAATAGGTGAAGGTCTCGCGGGCGATGCGCGCATATTCCTCCTTCCCCGTCACCTGGTAGGCTTCCAGATAGGTCCGGGCGAGGAGCGCGTTGTCGTAGAGCATCTTCTCGAAATGCGGCACCAGCCAGATCCCGTCGGTCGAGTAGCGTGAAAATCCCCCACCCACCTGGTCGTAGATCCCTCCTTGGGCCATCTTGTCGAGGGTTTTCTCCACCATGGCGAGCGCCTTCACGTTCCCCGTGGCCGAATGGACCCGGAGCAGGAATTGGAGCTGGAGGGAAGGAGGGAACTTGGGCGCTCCCCGGAACCCGCCGTCGCGGGCGTCGAAGCCACGTTCCAGTTCGGCCAACACCTGGTCCGTGACCCCGGGCTTGACCGGACCGCCTTCGGCCCCCGTCCCGGCCCGGCCAACGACCTGGGCCAACTGGGTGCCCGCCTTCTCCACCTCGGCGCGCTGGGTCTTCCAAACCCGGGCCAGGTCCCTGAGCACCTGGGGGAACCCCGGGCGGCCGTAGCGGGCGTCGGGCGCGAAATAGGTGCCGCCGTAGAAGGGCTTGAGGTCGGGGGTCAGGAACACGTTCAGGGGCCACCCGCCCTGGCCGGTCAGGGCCATGACCGCGTTCATGTAGATCTGGTCCACGTCGGGCCGTTCCTCGCGGTCCACCTTGATGCAGACGAAGTCGTCGTTCAGGAGCTTGGCCGTGGCCTCATCCTCGAAGCTCTCGCGTTCCATCACGTGGCACCAGTGGCAGGTGGAATAGCCGATGGAGAGCAGGATGGGCTTGTCCTCCTTCTTGGCCTTGGCGAAGGCCTCCTCGCCGAAAGGGTACCAGTCCACCGGGTTGTGGGCATGTTGGAGCAGGTAAGGGCTCTTCTCGTGGATGAGACGGTTGGTGTGTTCGAAATGCTCGGATGAGGTCACGGAACAGCCTCCCAGGAAGGCCACAAGGGCCAGGAATGGCGGCCAATGAAAGGAACGACCCATAAGGAGGGCATGATGAATGCTGAAAGGATCTGGAATCAAGGAGTAACGGAATTTTGAACCGCCAAGGCGCCAAGTCCGCCAAGAACAGCGAAAGTCGTCATCCTGCCAAGATCTCCAACCAGGTTCTTCAAGCCTTTCTTGGCGAGCTTGGCGTCTTGGCGGTGAATAGGGTCGCTATGCCTTTTGGTTTTGGCGCAAGGCCTCGAAGAGCACGATGCCCACCGCCGTGGAGAGGTTCAGGCTGCGGATGCCTTCCTCTTGTTGGGGGATGCGGTAGAGCCTTTCCTGATAGAGGTCGTAGAAATGGGCGGGAAAACCCGCCGTCTCCTTGCCGAAGATGAGATAGGCCTCGTCGGGAAAGGCCGCATCCCAATAGGCCTTGGGCCCCTTGGTGGAAAGGAAGAAGAGGGCCGCGTCCCGGGGGACGCTTCCCAGGAACTTCTCCCAGGTCCCGTGATGGACCGGGTCCACCTTCTCCCAGTAATCGAGTCCCGCCCTTTGGACCTGCTGGTCGTCCAGGCGGAAGCCCAACCGGCCCACCAGGTGCAGCTTCGCCCCTGCCCCCAGGCAGGTGCGGCCGATGTTCCCCGTATTCCAGGGTATTTCAGGTTCGATGAGAACAACGTGGAACATGGCGCCTCCTTGGGGAATCATAAGGAAGTCTCCAGCCTCCTCCAATAAAATTGGGCCATGTTCCCCGCCCAATCCTTCCTCAAGACCCACCGGCCCTTGGTCCCCTTCCTTGCCATCACCTTGGGGAACGCCTGGCGGGTCTTCGGCCCGGCGGGTCCCCTAGGCATCCTCCCGGCCGCCCTGCTCTTGGGGGCGGGTCTTATCCTTATCTTCCGCATGGAAAAACCATCGCCGGCCGGAGATATTCCCGCGCCGGTCGCCCGATGGATCTGGGCCTTCCTGCTCCTTTCGGGCCTTGGCCTGAGGCTGTGGCACCTGGAAACCTACATCGGATTCCCTCTTTTGGACGAGGGATTGAACGCCTTTTACGCCTTGGGTCTGACCCGTCATTGGGGCTGGCATCCCTTTTTCTTCACTTCTCAGCTCCCGCCCTTTTATATCTGGCTTCTGGCCTTGGCCTTCAAGATCTCCCCCTCCTTATGCAGCCTTTGGCTGGTGCCCGCCCTTCTTAGCTGGGGGGCGTCGCTCCTGGCCTATGCCGCCGCCCGTTCCTTTTTTTCCAGGTCCCTTTCCCTGGCCCTCTTCTTTTTCACCAGCATCGGCTTTTGGCCCCTTTATCTGGGCCGGTTTTCCCATCAAGCCGCCTTGGGATATTTTTGGGAATGGCTCGCCCTCTGGGTCCTGGCGAGGTTCCTTGGATCCACTCCCCCGCGGAGCGGGCTTTGGAGGGCGGGCCTGGGGTTGGTCCTCGGATCGGGTTTTTACACTTATTTCGCGTGGCCCCTTTTCGCCGGTCCCCTTTTTCTCGCTTCGGTCCTTTGGGAACCCGCCCGAAAAGAAAAGACCCGCGTATGGAAGAACATCCAATTGGCGTTTTGGACCCTGGTCCCATTGTTCCCGGTGGTTCCGGTGGCCTGGCGGGAACATTTCGGCTCTTATTTCCACGGCTTATGGGCCCAAGGAACGGACCCCGGAACCATCTTCTTCCAGGGGGCCGCGTCCTATCTTCGTATCATCTTCGGAGGAGATCCGGTCGGTGGATTCACCTATGGATCGGCCTTGGGCGGTTATTTGAACCCTATCGGCGGGGCGCTGTTCTTCCTGGGTGCGGCGGCGGCATGGAAGGTCCAACCGCGCCTTTTTTCCATTTTTTTGGCGGTGGTTGCCGCTCTCGCCCTCCTGCCCCTGGCTTTTACCCGGCCCATCAACGGCTTGCGTTTGATCCCCTGGATGCCCTTGGCGGCCTATCTCTGCGCCATGGGCATTGTGTCCCTGCCCCGTGGGGTGAGTGGTGGCAGGATCGGGTGGATCGCGGTCCTGGTGGGATCGCTCTCTTTCGGGATGGACCTGCGATGCCTATCGGCTTCGGGACAAGCCCTGCGTAACGCCTTTCCGACCCAAAGACCCGCTGAATTCGCGAGGGCCGCGGAGCTCTTGCGGGATAAAGCGGCGAAGGATGGGCCCGGGTTGATCTTCGACGGTTTCTTTTTGGGGGGGCCCCGCCTTTCTTATTTTCCTGCGTGCGTTTACGATCTCAACCTGTTGGAAGATCCCCGATCATCGCCCGGCCAGGCCCATTGGGCCGCCTTGTTGACCAATCCCAACTACAAACCATGGCTCGACTCCCGTTTCCCAGGAGGTCGGGCGGTCTGGCTGGATAAGGGAACCCGGCCTGCCGAGGGTGGCCTGATGGTCTGGATCTGGGACCTGCCCCCGGGAGGGGCCAGTTCCTTCGACCCTTGGATCCAGGCTTCACGAAGCCTCCGGTCCTGGAACCGCATGGAAATGGAAAAGCGGCCGGGGGAGGACCCTGACCGCTTGCAAGGGGCTTGGATGGCCCTGGCGCCCGTCTTCCAGGGGGATCCTTTCCTGCGTGCTTTCTATTGGGAAAAATCCTCGCGCCTGCGTTTCGAAGCGGCCCTCGGTGCTTCCCAGGCCCAAGGCGCCGGAAGGGCCCTGGCCGAACCCGTCAATGGGGCCCTAGTGCCGGGCGCCTTGCCGAAGGAAGATCTGATCGCCTCCCTGGACGACCTGCAGCGGGCCATCACCCAAGGGATCCCCGCGGCGCACCTTTATTACCGGCGGGGCGCCCTGGAGTCCCTTTTGGGCCGCCGAGCCGCGGCCCAAAGGGACTTCCGACGGGCGGTCCACACGGCCCCCGCCATGACGGGGGCCGCCCTGTTGTTGGAGCCCTCGGGGGAATGAGGCTGGGTCCGTCCTTTATAGGCTAGAATGCCCCGATGGCACCCGCGCCCTCCTCCAACAAACCCTTTTCCCTGCATGGGCCATTCCTGTCCTTCCTCTTTTTCAATTCCCTCTTGTCCTTCGGGTCCGGCCTGGGTCCCTGGCACTGGATCGTCGGCCTTTCGGGCCTGGGGCTCACCTGCCTTTGGGATGGGCGAAGGCCCATCCCGGCGCCCGGGCCTGGCCCTTTCCATATTCCCGGATGGGCCGTCATGGTCGTCTTGATCTTGGGGCTGGCTTTCCGTTTTTTTCGTTTGGATTCCCTCTCGGTGTGGCCCTGTTACGATGACGCCCTTTGGGGATGGATGGCCCTTAAGTTCCATGAGGCCGCGGTCTGGCCGCTCTTCCTGGATTCGAACTTCCCCACCACCCACCTTTGGGGATTGGACCTTCTTTTCCGGACGGCCGGCCCGTCGCTTTTCTCCCTCTGGGCCTATCCGGCCTTCCTGTCCGCCTTGACGGTCGGGATCGGCTATTGGGCGGCCCGACAATTCTTTCCACCTTTCCTCTCTTTCTTGGCTTGCCTTTTCCTGTCCTTTGGATTTTGGCCTCTTTTCATCGGGAGGTTCGCCGACCAAATGGTTTCAGTATCGCTTTGGGAATGCGCCTACTTCGGACTTTTGGGCCTTTATATAAGGAAAGGCGCACTGTCCGGATGGGCGGCTTTCGGGATGGGAATGGCCACCGTTTCCGGGCTTTATATCTTCATTTCCTGCGGGCCCATTGGTTTCTTGGGCGCCTGCACGCTTTTCGTGATCTGGTCGGCCCCAAAACGCCGGGACCTGGGACCCGCCCTGTGGTTCCTCGGCGGCGCCTTGGTCCTGTTCCTGCCTTTGCTCCTGGCGGGTTGGATGGAGGCCTGGCGGACCTACACCCAAGCGGGGGCCTGGCATTCGCCGCACCCGGACCTTTCCATTCCCCTTTCCTATCTGACCACCCTGTTCTGGGGAACGGACCCGGCCCAAGGTCCCTACCGTCCGGTCTGGGGCGGGTTCCTGGACCCGGTCCTATCCTCCTTTGTCCTGCTGGGGATCGGAACGCTCCGGACGCGGAAGGATTCCCTGGGCCTTTGGACCCTTTGCGCCTTGGTCCTTTTCCTTCTTCCTGGGATGGCGACGGACAGCCTGGAGCCTTTCCGGGTGCTGCCGGTCCTGGCGCCCTTGGGTCTGCTCGGCGCCCTGGGTTGGGAACGATGGCTCACTTCTTTCCCCGAAAAACGCGCGCTCGCGGCCCTCATCCTTTCCGCTTTGGCCTTCGCCGCCCTGGATCAATACCATCTTCAAACAGCCTATGGAGGGTTCTGCCGAAGGCCCGAAGGCTGGAAAGCCTATTCCCGGTCGCCCGAGAGGTCCCGGGCCTTTGAAAGACTTACGGCCCTGGCGGCGCAAAAAGGTCCCGGACTGGTCTTCACCCGCTTCATGCCCGGCCTTTGCGATGTGAGCCTGGAAGTCCTGGATCGCCCTTTCAACGCCCTGGAAAATCCCAGGTTGGACCCGGCCCAATCCTCCTGGGCCGCCGTGCTGGCCAACGTCAACTACCGCCCTTTCCTCCTCCGGCGTTTCCCCAAAGGGAAGGCCTATGCCTTGTCGCAGGACCTCGACCGGCCCGACGGCGGATCGATGCTTTGGGTCTTTCCCGTGGAAGAAAGGGACCGGCCTGCGCTCCAACGGTGGATGGAAGCATCCCAAGCCGACTCTCCCCATCCCCAATGGGACCCGCCCTATCAACTGCGCGCGTTGCTGGAAGTCCGTTCCGCTTTCGAAGAGGATCCCTTCCTCAGGGCGGTCTATGCGGAGAAATCCGCGGACCTGGTCTTCCGTTCCTCGGGCTTCCGGGACCCGCGTTCCGCCCGGGAGGCCCTGGACCGGGCGATGACGGAAGCCTTCCCCGCGGCCAACCTGCTCTGGCGCAGGGGGGTCTATGAGGAACTCGCCGGGGACTCCCGATCCGCCCTGCGGGATTATGCGGCGGCCCATCGGGCCCCGCTCGACCTCACCCATGCCGCCCTGGACCTGGCGCGTTTGAAGGGGGTGGCTCCATGAAACATTCTTTCCCGCTCTTTCTGGTCCTGTGGATGGCCAATGGCTTGCTGTCCTATGTCCCCCTTTCCATCGGCTGGAAGATCGGGATACTCCTCCTGGGGGTTCTGCTCCCCTGGCTTTGGGCCTTTCGCCAAAGGGACCTCCCGGTGCAAGCCCCGGCGGGGAAAAAGGACGGTTTCCAGCCCGGCTGGATCGCCTTCGCCCTCCTGGGTCTCCTGGCCGTCGCCGCTCGATTTTCCGGACTGACGACCCTGTTGGTCTGGCCCAATTTCGACGAATCCTCCTACGGCTTCGATGCTTTCCGCCTGGCTTCGGGCGAAGCGCCGCGCTTCCTCTACGGCGTCAGCCAGGCCCCGCCCCTTTTCATCTGGGGCCTGGCGGCCTTCTTCAAGCTCTTCGGCTGTTCGCTCCCGGCCTTCTGGGCCTTCCCCGCGCTGGTCTCGCTGAGCGCGGTCCCCTTGGCCTACCTGGCCGCGCGCACCTTCTTCCCCCGGCCCTTCGCCTTCCTGGCCGCGGGGCTGACAGCCCTTTCCTTCTGGCCCCTTTTCGTGGGGCGCTTCGCCCTCATGACCGGGCTGGTCCTGCCCGCCGAGCTCTTGGCCTTCTATTTCCTGGGGCGTTTTCTCACCGCCTTGGACGCCGGCGCGCGCCGTAAAGCCGCCTGGGGGCTCGGCGTCGCCTGGGGGCTGGGTTGTTACACCCATCTTCATTGGCCCGTGGTGCTGGCCGTGACCTTTCCTCCCTTCGCCCTTCATCTTTGGAAAGGACGCCGACAACGCCCTTCTTCCTCCGGACAACTGCTTGGCGCGGCCCTGTTGCCGGCCCTGATCCTCGCCCTGCCCCTGGGGATCGCCGCCTGGCGGGGCCATTTCGGCGGCTACCTGGCCCATCTCTTCGTGGCCCATCCTGGTTTTTCCTGGTCCCGGCAATGGGCCGTCTGGAGTTCCTGCCTCACGTCGCCCTTCTGGGGCATGGACCCGGCCGTTCATACCTACCAGCCGGTCTGGGGCGGCTTCCTGAACCCCGTGCTCACCTCCCTTTTCTTCCTGGGATGCCTGCGCCTGGCGCGGCGCCGGAAGGAACCCTTGGAACGCTGGGTGATCTTCGGCCTTTTGGTCTCGCTGCTGCCCGGGCTGCTCACCCAGGACCAGGAGACCTTCCGGCTTTTTCCCATGGTCCCCTTCCTCATCCTCACCTGCCTGATGGGGCTCGGGATACTGGCCCAGGGTTTTCCCGCCAAGCGTTCGTTGGTCCTGGTGCTGGCCCTGGCCGTTCCTTCCCTGGCCTTGGACGGCCATCATCTCTTCGGCGTTTTCCACCGGGTCTGGGACGACCCCCCGACCTGGTCCTCCTATACCAAATCCTTCGGGCGTTACCACGCCTTCGGCCTCCTGGAGGAACAACGGAAAGCCGAAGGACCCGGCCTGATCTTTCCCGATTTCGTCGGGGGGCTTCCCGACCAGTCCCTGGCGGTGGCGACCTTCGACTACAACGCGGTCTTGAACCCGCGGCTCCAGGCGTCCCAAGCCCGTTGGGCGGCGGTGCTGACCAACGTGAACTACCAACCCTTCCTTAAGAAGCGGTTCCCTTCCGGCAGGGCCTATGCCCTCACCCGGGAACTCCCTTCGGGGGACGGCGGCTGGATGCTGTTCCTCTTTCCCACCCAAGGGGTCCCGGCGGGGACCCTGCGGCACTGGGTCGAGGCCCAACAGGCCCTGGAACCTTTTCTGGACCGGCATCTTTGCTACGTGATGGGAAATCCGATGGAAGGGGATATCCGGGCGCTTGAAAAGATCGAGCCCGCCTTCCAGGGCGACCCTTATCTGCGGGCCTGCTACTGGGAAAAATTGGCCGACGTCCGCGTCAAGGGAGGGACCGGCGGATGGACCGAAGCCGTCCAGGACCTGGAAAGGGCCGCGCGGGAAGGCTACCCCGCCGCCCATCTTTTGCGGGAGGGAGGCGTGCTGGAAATGCTCCAGGGCCGCCCAGCCGAGGCGAAAGCCCTCTTCCAAAAGGCCCGTCGCGCGCCGCTGGACCTGACCGACGCGGCCCAACGCCTCCGCGACCTGGGCGGGGCCAAGACCGGCGGAGCCGCCCCATGACCCTTTCCCACCGGACCCTTAGGACCGAATGGATCTTCCTCGGACTGGCCGCCCTCCTGGCCTTTCGGGCCTGGGTCCCGGTCCCTTTCATCATCCAAGTCCTTTTGGAGATCGGCGTCCTGGGAATTTTCCTTTTCGGTTGCCGGACGCCGGCAACCGACAAAGGGCGCAAGGATCCGGAACCCTTCCGGGCCATCCCCCTTGGGACTTGGGGTGCCCTGTTCTTAAGCGGCCTGCTCCTGCGGCTCCACGGCTCGGGCGACCTCTCTCCCTGGCCCAACCTGGATGAAGGCCGCACCGCCTATTTCGCCCTGCGGCAGGACCTTCATTGGGACTGGAAACTTCTTTATGGATACAACCAGCTGCCCCCTCTCTTTTACTGGCTCTTCTCCCTTTTCCTTCGTCTCGTTCCCCCCTCCCTCCCGGCCATCGGCGGTTTCGCGCTGGTGCTGTCGCTGGCGGCCCTGGGACTGGGAGCCCTGGCGGCCCGCCTGGCCCTGGGCCGATCACAAGCCTTCCTGGCCGCGGCCTTCGGCGCGTTGGGCTTCTGGCCCCTCTATGCGGGACATTTCACCGTGGAAGGCCTGCTGGTGCTGGTCTGGGAACTTTTGGCCTGGGTCGCCCTCGCCTTCTTCCAACGGCGCCCGGGAATTTCCCGCGCCCTGCTCTTGGGCGGGGTCGTAGGTTCGGGTTTCTACACCCACCTGCACTGGCCCGGCGTGGCGCTCCTCACGGCCTTGGCCTTCCTCAAGATCCTGCGGGGTCTTCCTTCCCGCGAGCCCAGGACGCCGATCCTTGCGGGTTTCCTGCTGCCCGTCCTTTTGATCCCATTCCCGTTGTTTCTCGCCGTCCTGCGCTCGTCCTATGGCGATTACCTTCATGACCTCACGGCACCGACCGCCGGGAGCGGCGGACCTTTCCACTCCATGGGCCTCTATCTGGACGCCCTTCTCTGGGGACTTCATCTGGACTACTTCGCCTACAAACCCTATTGGGGTGGATTGCTCGATCCCCTGACCGGCGCACTCGCGCTTTTAGGGCTGGCCGGAATGCTCCGCGAACGCCGTGGCCTGGCCCTTTGGGTGCTCCTGGGCATCCCGATCTTCCTCTTGCCCGGCCTGCTCACCCACGACCTGGAGACCTTCCGGATCATCCCCCTGCTTCCCCTCCTGCTCGTGGCCGCGGCCCGGGGGGCTTCGGTGCTTTTGGCCGGCCGCCCGGCCGTTCAAAGGCCCTGGCTCCTGGCCGCCCTTCTTTTGGCCATCACAAGTCTCTCCGCCTTCCACCTTTTCAAGGTCTATCCTTCCGCCTGGGGAAATACGGGGGATTGGGCGAAGAACTTCAAGACCTATCCCTTTTACGAGGCCTACCAGGCCCTGGCGCCCCTGGCGAAGGAGCAGGGTCCCGGCGCCGTCCTCTTCGCCGACCGGATCGCCTCCAACGACCGGACCCTGGCCGTGGCGGCCTATCCCTTCGACGCCTGCGGGAATCCGGCTTTGGATCCCGCCCAGGTGCGGTGGATGGCCTTCTTCCAATGGGACGATGAGGACACCTACCTTTCCCGGCGCTTTCCCCGATCCTCGGCGGCGGACCTGGGGCCCTGGCCCGAGGACCTTTCGGAGGGACTCCAATGGGTCCACCATTTGCGGCTACGCCTGGTGCGGGTCGGCGGAGGCGAGCGGACCTCCCTGGCGTCATGGATCGCCGCAGAACGCTGCCTGCGGGAAGCCTCTTTCCAGGAATTGAACCGGCCCGCCCAGGGGGACCGGACCATGGTGCTGGAGGCCTTGCGGGAGGGGCGGACCTATTTCCAGGACGATCCTTGGAAGGTCTCGGTCTATGGGGACCAATTGGCCGCCTTCGAACTGGAGGCCGGACAGGCCGGGGCCGCCCGTGGGACCCTGGAAAGGACCCTTCGCTCCGGCCTCCGGCGCGCCGCGTTGTTGCACCGCCTCGCCGTGCTGCAGGTGAAGGGCGGCGAATACAAGAAGGCCTGCGGGAATTTCCTGGAAGCCGGGCGCCTCGATCCCCTCTTCAAGCCCCCGCCCGGATTGCTCGACCGGTTACGGCGCGGCTCTCCGCCTCCGGGCTCCGTCCCGGAAAAGGAGCAAAGTCCGGGGACCGCTCGGTAGAATAGGGGAATGTCCCGCCTCCCCCATCGCCCTTCTCGGCCGTCCCACTCATCGGTCCTGGAACCTATGGACCTTCGTGCCGAGGCCCTGGCCGCCGGGATCCTGCTGGCCCTGGTCCTGTTCCTTTTCGGCGATGTGCTTTTTTCCCCCGCCCAGGATCGGATCCTTTCCTCGCTGCAGGGGGACCTGGCCGACCAGTTCTACGCCTGGCGTGGATTCGGCGCTTCGATGATGAAAAAAGGCATCCTGCCCCTATGGGATCCCTACATTTTCGGGGGTAGCCCCTTCTTCGCCGGTTTCCAATCGGCCCTTCTTTACCCGCCCAATTGGCTTTTCCTTGTCCTGCCCCTGGCTCCCGCCCTCAACCTTTCCATCGCCCTTCATTTCTTCCTGGCCGGCTATTTCCTCCATCGTTGGCTGGGCCGTTATCCCCTGGGAATGGGTGCCCGGCTATCGGGAGCGGCCACCTTCCTGCTGGGAGGGGCTTTCTTCCTGCATCTTTACCCGGGCCATCTTCCCAACCTCTGCACCATGGCTTGGATCCCCTTGGTTTTCGAACGGACGGAAGCCTTGGCCGTGGAAGGGCCCGACAGGAAAAGGATCCTGGGCGCCACGGCCGCCTTGGCCCTTCAACTGCTTTCCGGTCACATCCAGTATTTCTTCTATACGGTCCTTTGCGCCGGGCTCTACGGCCTGGTCCGCATGGCCTTGTCGCCCTCGGGCCGTTGGAAAAGGGCCGGGGGGCTCCTGGCCGCCCTGGGCGGCGCCCTGGCCTTGACCGCGATCCAATGGCTCCCGGGATCGGAAGCCGGCTTGGAAAGCCTCCGGGACATTCCCCTTTCAGGGCTTTCCCAAAAAGAGTTCTCCTTGGAACCCCTGAACCTCCTGAGCTTCCTGTCCCCCGGCTTGAGTTCCGGGGATCCTCCCCTTTTCGGCTGGGGCGACCGGGCCATCTGGTGGGAGGCCTCCTTGTTCCTGGGAGGCGGTTCCTTCCTTCTGGCCCTCTACGGGGTGATGACCGACCGTTCGGGCCGCTCCATCCGCATCGGGTCGTTGCTCCTGGTGCCCGTCCTGCTGGCCTTGGGGTCCTACACCCCGCTCTATCCTTTCCTTTACGATCATCTTCCTTTCTTCCGGTTCTTCCGGGGGACCTATAAGTTCGGGATCTTCATCCATTTGGGGCTCTGTTTCCTCACCGCTTTCGGGGTCGAATCCTGGTCCCGGCCCCGGCCGGAGGAAAAGAAGCTCTTTCCGACCGCACTGGCCCTGTCCCTCCTGGCCCTGGCCACGGCCCTTTTCCTGGCGTGGCACTCGGGCCTCGGACTTTCCAAGGCCTGGCATCTCAACGGGCTACAGGCCATCCATCGGGAACTGATGGACCAGTGGGAAGCCCAAAGATCCGCTGTCCGCGTGGTCGCCCTGGCCAAGCTTTCGATCTTCCTGGCCCTGGGTGCCCTGCTGGCTTTGGCGGGCTGTCATCTCCCCCGGTGGCGTTTCGCCCTTCCGCTCGCGGCGGCGGCCGAACTGTTCCTTTTCGCCTTTTCCCACCGGCCGACCTTCGACCGCCAAGGGATCCAGGAACAAAGCGCCCTCGTCCAAAAGGCCATGAAGGACAGGCCGGAAGCCTCCCGGATCTATTGGATCGACCACGATGACCGGGCCCTGGCCTTAGGGATACCCGACATCCTCGGGGACGATCCGGTCCTTCCCCGGCGCTACGGCTATTTCATCGCCTATTCCCAGGGCTTGCCCCTGAGCGCGGTGCACCCTTCCGTCCCGGTCCTGTTCCAGTTCCCGCCCTGTTACCGGCTGCTCCGCCTCCAATGCCTCGTGAGCGACCTCAAGGGCGGCTTCAAGGTCATCCCGGTCCCCTTTCCCTCCTTCCCCCGGATGCTGCTTTTGGACCAATGGCGGGAAGTCGTAGGGGACGAGGGTTTGTTGGCCGCATTGACCGATCCCCGCTTCCAGCCCGGCTCCGAGGTCCTGCTCGAATCGCCGCCCGATCCCGCACCCCGGCCGGGGAAGGACCCGGGGCGCCTGGAATGGAAGGAGTGGGATCCGGACCACATCGAGGTTCGGGCCGCGACGGACCGTCCCCGGATGCTCCTCATGACCGACAACCTCCTCCCCGGCTGGCGCGCGAAGGCCTTTCCCGACAGCTCCCAACGGTCCTATTCGATCCAACCCGGGGATTATCTTTTCCGGGCGGTCCCTTTGGGCGCCGGCTACCACCACTTCTTGTTCTCCTACGAGCCCAATTCCTTCCGCCTGGGCGCCGGGATCACCTTGATAGCCGCGGCCTTCGGGTCCTTCCTTCTGCTGATACGTTGGAGACATGGACCCAGGAAGGCCCGGCCATGAACCCACGGGCCCGGGTCCCGAACTCCCGGTCTTTAGGTCTCTTGTTCCTGATCCTCGTCCTGGGCAATGCCTTCTTGTCCTGTGTTCCTTTTCCATTCCCCTGGAAGATGGTGGCGGGTCTCCTGTCCGTGATGATCCTTCTGGGCCGGGTCCCGAAGGGTTGGGTCCGCCTCTCCGGGAGGGACAAAGGCCCGGCCCCTGCCGTTTGGGCCTGGATCCCGCTCCTGCTGGCCTCCGCGGCCATTCGGTTCTACCGCCTCGACTCGCTCTCCCTCTGGCCCCTGACCGATGAAGGGACCGGGAGTTTTTTCGCCTGCCAACTGGACCATGAATGGCGGTGGAACCTCCTCTTCTCCTTCGATCATGTTTCCCCGGCTTCCTATTGGATCCAAGCCCTCTTTTACCGGATCTTCCCGCCTTCCCTCGCCCATCTTTGGGCCCTTCCCGCCCTGGTCTCCCTGGCGGCGGTACCGATGGCGTATGGGGCCGCCCGGGTCTTCTTCCCGGCACCTTTCGCCTTCCTCGCCGCTTCATTGGTCGGCCTTTCCTTTTGGCCCTTTTACCTGGGCCGCTTCAACGTACCCGCCACTTGGCTCCCCCTTTGGGAACTCCTTGGCCTGGCCCTGCTGGGGGTCGCCCTCAAAGGACGGCCATGGACCTGGGCCCTGGCCGGCGCGGCCCTGGCGGGAGGGCTCTACCTTTTTTGGAACCAAGGCCTTCTGATCGGGGCCGTGATCGGGGGAACGCTCCTTGGGCGTCTTCGGACGGTCCCGCGCCGGGAACGGCTTCCCCGCTTCCTGGCCTTGGCCCTTCCCGCGGGGCTGATCGCCCTTCCCCTGGCTGAGGCCCACCTTGCCCTTCCCCGGGAGGATTACTTGGCCAGCATCTGGGCTTTCCAGGACGGCTTCTCGTGGTCGCATTATGCAAGGGTCTTGGGCTCCTACCTGGGCGCGATCTTTTGGGGGAGCGATCCGGCTTTGGGCACTTTCTCCTATCGGCCCTTTTGGGGGGGCTTCTTGAATCCCCTGCTCGCTTCGGCATTTTTTTTGGGCCTGCTCGAGTGTCTCGGGGATCCACGGCGGGCCTGGGCCCGTTGGATGGCTTTCGCCGGCACGGTCTTCCTGCTGCCCGCTTTCCTGACATCCAACCTGGAGATGTTCCGTCTGGGATGCCTGATGCCCCTGGTCCTTTTGTTGGCCGCCCGGGGCCTTTGGCTCCTTTCGGGATCGTGGAAGGGTCATCGGCGATGGGCCCTTCTGCTGGCCCTTGCCTTGCCTTCCCTGGCCCTGGATCTTTACCACTTGACCGTGGCCTATCCGGCCTTCTGGGAAAAAAATCCGGGGCTTTGGGACCGATACGCAAAACAACGTCCCTGCTTCGAGGCCTACCGCATCCTGGAGGCCTTCCAACGGGAGCACGGTCCCGGATGGGTCCTGAACGGATTCCCCGCCTCCCTGGAAAAGGACCCCAAGGAACAAAGTCTGGAGGTGGCTTGCTTCCCCTTCGATGCGGGGCGCAATCCGGCCCTAGGCCCGGACCAAGCCCGATGGGCCGCTTTTTTCGCTGAAACGCCCGAGGTCCCGCTCTTGGGCCGGACATTCCCCAAAGGTTCCTGGTATCGGCTGGGCCCACCCCTCTACCCGGTCCAGGAAGGCGTCTCCTATTGGATGGAGGTCGTGGATCTGGAAGGGGCGGCCCGGGCCCAGGCCCATCGGTTCCTGGAAGCGAATGCCTTTCTCGATCGAATGCTTTACGAAAGTCTTTGCTTTCCCTCGCCACGGACCCGGGAGCGGGTCCGTTCCCTCCTGCAGGACAGGCAGGACCTGGCCGTGGGCATTCCTTTCCTGGAAAGCCGTTGGGGGCACATGCGGGCCGTCAGCTTCCTTCGGGACGGTGACTTGGGCGGGGTCCTGGCCAGTTTGGAAAGGGGCTGGGGTCGAGGGGATGAGTTCCGCGAATTGGGCGAACTGGCCCGTTACCACCTGGATTTCATCACCGCCGAAGGCGCCTATCGTCAGGCCGAGGCCCATGGCGTTCCCTGCTGGAGCCCCGCCCAATGGAAGATCCTCCACCGTAAGGCGGACCTTCAGCGCCGCCTGGAAACGGAAGGGGCGCCCGTCCCAGGGCGTTGACCGGCCCCCTCCCCGGCGGCCCCCGGTCCGGTTAGAATGGCCCCATGGCCCATTCGGATTTCATGGAAGTGGACGTGAACGCCCTCTGCGACGACCTGGCGGGGGAGATCAACAAGACCTACCAGAACCTGCCCTGGGCCTTGAAGCACGAGGCTGTGTCGCGGCTCAAGCGCCAGGTCCACGCCCTTTCCCAGGCGGTGGCCGGGGCGAAAAAATCCGCCAGCCAGGCCCGTACGGAAAAACTGCTGGAGGAGGCCACGTCCCTGGCCCACGAGTGCGTGCCCTTGATGAGCCTGGCCCTGAAGAAGAACCTTCTCTCGGCCGAGCTGCAGGAACGCTGGGCCAAGCGCCTCACCCTCATCGACCGCTATCTGGAACAGTGGAAGAAGGCCAGTTCCCGCTAGGGCCGGGCCTTCCAGGCGTCCAGCGGCCTTCCCAGGAATTTTTCCAACCGCCGGTTGGGCTCCTCGAAATGGTCCCTCAATCCTTTCAACAGTCCCGGCGGGATCTCCGGCATGGGCTCCTGCGCGGCGTTCACGATCCGTCCCAGGTCCTTCGGCCGGTGGGGCGGGAGCCCCAGGAAGGACCAAACCCCGTTCAAGGCCCCATCCCCTCCGGTGAGTTCCTCGAAGAGGAGCACGTGCAAACGGCCCTTCGGCACCTTCGCGGCCCAAGCTTCCAGGTATTCCACGTAGCGGCCCCGCTCCAGGTAGGCGAAAGGGGAAGCGGAAAAGCGGGAGCGGTCATAGTCCCGGGCCGGGCGTTCGGGATCCAGGGCCTTCTCCAAGGGGAGCGTCTCCACCCCGTTGTCCTTGCTGAAGCGGTAATTGGAGACCGCCCGGGCGACGGGTTCGCGCAGGATCGCCAGGAAGCGGGCTTCGGGAAGAACGGAGAGGATGGCGGACGCCGCCTCGGGGTGCTCCAGGTAGCTGGTCCCCTTCTCGCCCGACCAGGGTCCCGGTCCGTCCGGAAAGAGTTCCTTCTCCCAGGCTTGGGGCCCCAACGCCGCCTTGGCCTGGTCCAGGAACCACTTGGGCTCGGGACGCTTGGGCCGGGCCAGCCGCACTTGGGGGTGCCCCTCCATCATTTCATAGAGATAGGTGGTGCCGCAGCGCTGGGCGCCGATGATGAAGAACCGCCCGCCCTTAGGGGGCGGTGACGACGTCGGTGACATTGTAGGTCTCGATGTTGGAGGACTGGTTGAGGATGCGCACCACGTATTCCCCCAGCATGGAGAGCATCAGGATGGTCATGCCGTTGAGGAAGGACAGCAGCACCACCACCGTGGTCCAGCCGGGCACCTGCACCTCGTGGCGGAGCCCCTGGGCCAGGAAGACCAGCCCGGTCAGGAAGCTTCCCACGGACACCGCCAGCCCCACGCCCGCCAGGAACCTCAGCGGAAAACTGGAATAGCTGAAGAGGATGGTCATGACCAGTTTGGCGATGCGGAGCGCCGAATAGTTGCTCTTGCCCACGCGTCGGGGTTCGTGCCGGACCTCCACGTTGGCCCGGTCCTTCGAATTCATCAAGGCCAGTCCCGTGATATAGGGAAAGGCCGCCCGGTAGGCGCAGATGCGGTCCACCACGTCCCGCCGCAGGATGCGGAAGTTGCTCACCGTCAGGTCCCGGGGCTGGTGGAAGACACGGCGGTTCAGGAGCCCGATGGCACGGCTTCCCCAGGCCCGGTAAAAGGGGGCGGCCTTGGTCTTGAATTTCCCGAAGACCAGGTCGTGGCCTTCGGCGGCCTTGCGCACCAGCTTGGCGATCTCCTCGGGCGGGTTCTGGCCGTCATCGTCCATGGTGATGACGTAGTCGCCCTTGGTGTGGCGGAAACCGCAGAGGTTGGCGTTGTGCTGGCCGTAGTTGCGCAGCAGGTTGATGGCCTTGAGGCGCGGGTTGGCCAACGCCTTCGAACGGATGACGTCCCAGCTTCCGTCCCGGCTCCCATCGTTGACGAGGATGATCTCGTAGTCGAGTCCCTGGGACTTGAGGAAAGCGGCCGTGCGGTCCACCGTCTCGCCCACCAGGGATGCGCTGTTGAAGACCGGGATGACCACCGAGTATTTCGTCCGGCGGGAACGGGGGGGCTTCAGGTTCATGGTCTCTCCAAGGCCTCCAGGAAGGTGGCGGCGACCCGGCGGACCTGGTCGTCGGTGAGGGCGTTGTGGAAGGGAAGGCGCAGCAGCCTCCCGCTCACTTCCTCGGTGACCGGGCAATCGGTGGGACGGGCCAGGTGCTTCTTGGCACCCGGCGCCGAATGCAGCGGGGTGTAGTGGAAGGTGGCTTGGATGCCCTGGTCTCCCAGGGCCTTCAGGACCCGGTCCCGTTCCGAACGGTCCTTCAGCAACACGTAGTACATATGATAAGGCTGTTCCCGGTCCGGCGGTACACGGGGCACCTGGAAGCCCAGCCGGGCCGCCGCGGGTGTCAAAAGCGAGTGGTAGAGACCCCAGAGGGTCTTGCGCCGGGATTGGATGGCGTCCCGCTGTTCCAACTGGGCCCAAAGGGCCGCGGCCAAAAGGTCCGAGAGCCCGAAGGAAGAGCCTTCATCCACCCAGGAATACTTGTCCACCTGGCCCAATTGGAAGGCCCGGCGGTTGGTCCCCTTGTCGTAAAGCAGGTGGGCGCGGTCCAGATCGGCGGTCCGGTTGACCACCAGGGCCCCGCCCTCGCCACAGGTGAGGTTCTTGGTCTCATGGAAGCTCAGGGCCGAGATCCGTCCCCGGCTCCCCAGGGGCTTGCCTTGATAGGAGGCGAAGAGGCCCTGGGCGTTGTCCTCCATCAGGTCGATGGGGCGTCCCCCAAGGACCTTCTCGATCCCCGCCAGGTCGCAGGCCACCCCGGCGTAATGGACCGGCACGATCACCTTGACCTTGTCGTCGAGGAGTTCTGCCACATGGGCCGGGTCCAGGCCGAAGGTCTCCCGCTCGATGTCGGCAAAGATGAGTTTCACCCCCCGGCGCACCAGGGCCAGGGCGGTGGAAACGAAGGTGAAGGAAGGCAGGATGGCGATGTCCCCGGGCTCCAGGCCGAGCAGAAGGACGCCCATTTCCAGGGCGTCGGTGCAGGAGGTGGTCAGGAAGACCTCGGCGGCTCCCAGTTGCTCCCTCAGAAAGGTGGAAGCCTTCTTGGAGAAGGGGCCGGAAGCGGCCAACCGGCCGCTCTTCAGGGACTCCTCGACGTAACGAAGTTCGTTCCCGGCCAGGATCGGTTGATGGAAAGGGATGGGAGCGTTCATGGGGCCAGCCGGGGGGCGTTCTCTCCTCGTGGCCTCAGGGGATCTGGAAAGGCCGGTGCTTTCCAAGATAACGCCTTCCCAAGGCCTTGCCCATCCAAAAGAGCCCGGTGGACGGGCTTTCCCGTCCTATCGGCCCGCCCCTAAAATGGGGCGTGACCCTTTATTCCGGCCTCTCCCAACTCTATTTCCGGAGCCTTCTTCGCGCGGTCATCCGGGTGGGGGAGCTTCACAGGCCGGGCCTGCGGATCCTCGATTTCGGCTGTGGCGGGGGCGAACTGAAAAAACTCCTCCCTGGGGCCCTGGTCACAGGCTATGACATCCGTCCCGACCTGACCGAGGTGCCCGACTGGCGGGCCGTTCCTTTCGACGTGCTGGTGGCCAACGAGGTCTTCTACTCGTTCCAGGAAGGGGACCTCCGGTCCCTGCTGGAGGAACTGAAGGGGCGGTCCCCTCGACCCCGCCTGGTGGTGGGCATCAGCCGCCGGGGTTTTCTCAACAAAATGGGCATGGTCCTTTTGGGCCGCCCCCAAGCCCACGCCGCCGCCCGGCTCGCGCCCATGAGGGAACTGGCCGTCCTTCAGGAATATGGCCGCATCCTGGGGCACCGCGGCGTCCTGGGCCTGGCCGACGCCTACTCCCTGGAGTTCCGATGAACCCTTTGCGTAAAAAGATCCCCCGCGGGGTCATCTACCATTCCCTTTCCCAAAGCTTCCGTTACCTCTTCCTTTCCCTCTTGGCGCCACTGGAGGAAAAGGACCGGGTGGAGGATTGGGAAAGGACCTTCACGGGCTACATCGGCCGGCGTCACGCGGTGGCCTTCCCCTTCGCCCGCACCGCCATCCATGCGGCCCTGAAGACCCTGGACCTTCCCGAGGGTTCCCAGGTCCTCATGCCCCCCATCACCATCAAGGGCATCCTGGACGCGGTGGTGGACCTCGGCCTGGTCCCCGTCTACGCGGACCTGGACCCCGCCACTGCCTGCTTCCGCCGGGAAGGCTTGGAGGAAAAACTCGGGCCCCAGGTGCGGGTGGCCCTGGTGACCCCGCTCTTCGGCCTGGTACCCGACCTGGAGGACCTTTGCGCCTTCCTGAAGGGGCGGGGCCTCTTCGTCATCGAGGATTTTTCCCAATGCCTCAACGGACGCCTGAGCGAACGGAAGGTCGGCACTTTCGGCGACCTTTCGGTCTATAGTTCCTCCTCCATCAAGACCCTCGACACCTTGGGCGGCGGCATGGCCGTCACCGACGACGACGCCCTGGCCGCGAAGTTGCGGCGGGCGCAGGAAGGCCTCGCGCCGCCCAGCCGGGGATGGCTCGTCCGGAAGGCCTGGACCAATCTGGTCCGGAACCTCGCCACCACCCAGCCCTTCTTCTCGATCTTCACCTTCCCCTTCCTGCGTTTGCTGGAATGGAAGGACCCGGAAGCCGCCCTCAAGCAAACGGGCCACCGCGCCAAAGGCCGTCTGAAGGCCCTGCCCGACCTTTGGTTCCGGCGTTACACGTCGCTCCAGGCCCGCATCGGGAAGGAGCGCCTTCCCTGGGTGGAGGCCATTGATCGCTCGCGCGTAGCCCACGTGGACTTCCTCAAACGCCATTGCCCCGGGGCGCCCTTCCCGGCGACCACGCCCGTTTCCCGCAACGTCTATTGGCAGCTCATCCTGCCCGTCCCCGACGCCCGCGCCGCCCAACGGGCCCTGGCCCGGGAAGGCATCGACTCGGCCACCTCCAGCCTGGAACTCATCAGTGACCTCCCCGACTATCCCAACGCCGCCCCCATGCCCGAGGCCGAGAGGCTCTATCACCACGGCCTCTTCATTCCCTGCTTCCCGCATTTGACCGATGAGGACATGGAACGCATCGCCGGGGCCGTCCGGTCCCTTTTCAAGGATCGGTCATGAACGCCAACATGGAAGGGACCCTCCGGGTGGCGGTCATCGGCAGCGGCCTGGCGGCGCTCGGGGCCGTGAAGGGATTGATCGCGCGAGGGATCAAACCCGTGGTCCTGGACCGTGGCGAACGCCTGGAGAAGGACCGGGAGGAAAAGGCCGCCCAAATGGCCGCCGTGGAGCCTTCCCAATGGACCCCCGAACAGCGCGTTTGGCTCACGCCCGACGGGACCCCAAAGGACGGGTCCGGGATCCCCAAGAAGCGGGAATTCGGGTCCGAGTATTTCTACGGCCGTAGCTTGGCCGGGGCGCCGGTCAAGTCCAAGGACACCATGCCTCCCTTCAGCTACGCCCTGGGGGGATTGAGCGCGGGTTGGGGCGCAGCGGTGCTTCCCCCGCAGGCTTGCGACCTGGAAGGATGGCCCGTCGAAGCCGGGGAACTGGCCGCCTACGGCGCGAAAGCGCTCGAGGGGCTTCCTTATTCGGCCGAGGACGACGGATTGAGCCTGGATTTCCCCCTCCTTTCCCCCGGCACCGGGACCCTGCGCTTGGGCGTGGCGGGTCGGTCCTTGCTGGAGGCCTTGGGACGGACCGGCCTGCTTCAAAAGGGTAGGACCGTCTTCGGACGGGCCCGCCAGCTCATCCAGGCGCAAGGGGAGAAGGCTTGCCGCTACTGCGGCCACTGCATGTCGGGTTGCGTCTATGGCTCCATCTTCCGGGCGGGTGACGAGATCCTCCGGCTCCAAAAAGAGGGCAAGCTGGATTATGTCCCCGGTTGCCTGGTGGAAGGTTTGGCGGAGGAAGGCGGGAAGGCCCTGGTCACCTACCGGAACGCCCAGGGCGCGGTCCGGACCGAACCCTTCGACCGGATCTTCCTGGCCGCGGGCGCGGTGAACAGCACCCGCCTGGTGGCGGCCTCGAAGGGGAATTTCGGCGCGTCCATGCGCCTTCGAACCCGGGGCGGTTTCGTGCTCCCGGCCTTGAGCCTGAAAGGCCTGCCGGCCCAATGGCCCGACTGCAACACCGAACCCGGGATCTTCCTCGACCTCAAGGGCGGGGGCCTGAAGCACTGGGTCCATGTGCAGGTCTCCACCGAGAACGAATTGGTCCTGAAAAAACTGGGGCTCCTGGGGAACGCGAAGGGGCCCTGGACCGCCCTGAAGCGCTTCCTTTCCCGCCACCTCTTCCTTTTGTTCGTTAATTACCACTCGGACCACTCGGGGACCTACGAGATGTCCTTGGAGCCCCTGCAGGGCGACGGGAAACCGGCGACCCTGGTCTCCCGGCACGTGAAAAAGTGGCCCTCCTTCGGCGTGCTGGGGGCCACCGTCTGGCGGCTTTTGGGCGTCTTCGGCCGCATCGGGTGCCTTCCCCTTTTTCCCCTGGCCCGCCTCAACAGCGGTTCCTACCACGTGGGCGGCACGATGCCCATGACCGAAGGGGAACCCCGCGGCTTCCGGACGGACCGCTTGGGAAGGGTGGCCGGATGGGAGAACATCCATGTGGTGGATTCGTCCATCTTCCCGTCCCTTCCGGGCACCACCATCGGGCTCCTGCTCATGGGCAACGCCTACCGCATCGCCGACCAAGCTTTCGGAAAGGACTGACCCATGGGCCCAGGCCTTTATGCCATCCTCGATATTCCCTGGGTCTATCGCCTTTCCCAGACCCTGCTCGCCCCCGGCAAACCCTGGATGATCCAAAAGGTCTTCGACCTGGCCTTTCCGCATTCACGCGGCAAGGTGCTGGACCTGGGCTGCGGCCCCAAGCTGGTCACCCCGGAACCCAAGGGGCTGCTGGTCGGAGTGGATATCAATGAGGCTTTCCTCAGGGATTACACCGGCGGTTCCCTCGATCGGGATCCGCGCCTCGTGGCGCGGCCGCCGAAGGGAAGGACCCGGCTGGGATACCGGGCCTCGGTGGACCATCTTCCTTTCGCCGCCCATACGTTCGATGAGATCCGCGCGGTGGGCTTCCTGCACCATCTACCGGACAGGGTTTTGGAACAGGCGGTGAAGGAGATGCGTCGCTGCCTCAAACCCGGAGGCCGGGTGGTGGTGCTGGAGGATGTCTGGCCCCGGAACGGTTGGACCCGGCCGATGGCCTGGTTCATCCGCCGCTTCGACCGGGGGGCCCACATGCGGGACCAGGAAGGGCTCTTGCGGATCTTCACGAAAGCTTGGCCTGGAAAATGGGAGACCAGCCGCCACACCTATACCCTGACCGGCTCCGAACTGCTTTACCTCACCCGCCGGAAGAGGGAAGGCGGAAAATGAGGACTTCCTGGGGGGCCATCCCTCGTGGACCTTGGGTCCCTTTCCTGGGCTTTTTCCTGACCAATTCGTTGCTGGTCTATCCTCCCGCCTTTCCATGGAGGCCTCTCGTCCTGGCGGTCGGCTGGGGGCTTCCCGCCTTCTACCTCTGGAAGAAATGGCCCTCCGCCAAGTCCGGCGGCCCCAAAGGTCCCTTGGACGCCGAGTCCTTTTCGGTCCCATGGCCCCTGCTTCTCCTTCTTTTTTCCATCGCCTTCGCGCTCCGGATGTCCGGCCTGACTTCCCTCTTCCTCTGGCCGAGCCTGGACGAAGCCACCCGGGGGTTCCTGGCCCTTTGCGGGAACATGGGATCGGAGGGGGGCTTCTTCCGGGGATTCAACCAATCCCCACCGACCTATATCTCCCTGATCGGCCTGCTGTTGGGCTGGACCCATTCCCCTCTTTTCAGCCTCTGGTTCCCCCCCGCCTTGGCTTCAGCGTTATGCGTGCCCATGGGTTATTGGGCGGCCCGGACCCTTTTTCCCCGTTCGCTTTCGTTCCTGATCGCCTCGGGATTCACCCTGGGTTATTGGCCCCTTTTATCGGGGCGGATCGGTTTGGATTGGTCCCTCCTGCTCCTATGGATCTGCCTGTCCTGGTGGTGCTGGGGCTGGTTCCAAGGCGTGCCGCGGGAAAGGATCCTTTCCCGCCTTGTCCGGGCTTTCCTGTTGGGATCGGTCCTGGGGGCCGGTTCCCTGGTCTGCACCACCTGGTCCATCTTCGCTTTCGGCATGACCTTGCTGGTCCTTGGCTCGACCCTAAGGGAACGGTCCGGCCGGGGGCCCCTTGGGGCTTATGCGATCGGTTTTCTATTGGCTCTGACGCCCTTCCTACGGGCCCTTACACGGGAGGAATACGGCGGCCATATCCTCGCTTCGTCCCTTTCGGGGGGGACCGGCCTCCTGGGTCCACTGCGAATGGCCAAGGATTATTTCGGCTGCTTTTTCTGGCCGGTCCCGGCGGCTTACATCCCCCAGGAGATGGGTTTCTTGAACCCCTTGGCGGGAAGCCTTTTTGGGGTGGGGCTCCTGGCCCTCGCCAGGAATTGGAAGGACGTCCGGGGAAAGGTCTTTTTCCAATTGGTCCTTCTCTGGACCCTTCCGGCCCTTTTCTTCTCCGTGGTGGAGCCCTTCCGTCTTTTTCAACTCCTGCCCTTGATCCTGCTGGCCATTGCCGTGGGGATCCAAACGCTGTTGGGATCCATCCCGAAAGCGGGGAAAGGGTGGGTGGCCCTGGCCTTGGTGGCCGTCTCCGGGGCCTGGGACCTGGGCCGTTTGATCCGTCCTTACCGGGACGTCCCCGGCCATCCGGGACTTTTTTCCACGACCGGGAAAAGCCTGGAGAAATTCCAGGCCTTCTGGATGGTTTCGGACCTTTCGGCGGGTTCGGGTCCCGGTTTCTTCTTCGCCGAGCTGGTCCCGGACTCGACGGATATGTCCCTGGCCTATATGACCCTCCCGGCGGACGCCCGGGAATTCCCCGTGGAGCCTTCGCCGTCGATCCGTTGGTTGGCCTTCCTGGCCCCGGTGCATGACCTTCCATCCATGGTCCGGGAATTCCCGGGGTTGAGGGGGAATCCCCTGCCATCCCAGGTCCCGGGCAGGATGAGTGACCGGTTCCTGGCCGTCCTTCCCCTCCACGACGGCGACCTGGCTTCCTATAAGGATTGGTGGCCGGCCTTCCGGGTCTTTTGGCAGGCCGATTTCCTGGTCACCGACCTTTCGAATGGGAGGTCCAGGAAGGGGATCCTGGACCTCTTGAAGAGATCCTATCCCGCCCTTCCCAAGGAACCCTTCCTGCAGTCCTGCTTCTTTGAAAAGCTTCTTTACCATTACGCCTGGGAAAGGACCTTCCATCCGGAGGATTCCTGGGCTTCGTGGGAGAACTTCTCGGGGGTCTTCACATCGGCTTACCGGCAAAGTTATCGGGATGATGTTTTACGGAAGAAATTCGGCGAATTGATGGCAATGGAAGGCCGCCCGGGCCCGGAAACCTCAAAGCTTCCTTAAGAACAGAAGCTCCGTCGCCTTGACCTTCTTGTTCGTGAAGGCCTCCAACATCGTTCCGTAATAGCCCAACTGTTCCTTATATTTGGCCTCGAGCCTCTTGGGGTCCTGATCGGTCTTGTAATCCACGATGACCCATTGGTCGTCCTCGAGGAAAGCCAGGTCGATGACCGCATTGAGGTAGGACCCGTCCTCCTGTCGGCCCGTGATGGGCAATTCCCGGAAAGCCTGTCCGGACTTCTTGGCCCTTTTCACCAAGTCGCTCTGGAGGGCTTTTTTCACCCAATCCAAGGCCAGCTCCGCTTGCTCGGGGGTGACCCCCATCCTTTGACGGTAATGGTCCGCGCTCTTTTCCAAGGTCGCGTCGTCCCAATCCCACCCCTTTTCCAACAGCAGATGGGCGAAAGAACCCAGGTCCTTGCCGCCCCAGGGGGAGGAGGTTTCCGGTTCCTCGAGGACCCTTTCTTCCCGTTCCTGTTTATCGGCGTCCACCTTCAGGACCGAGGTCACCGACTTGAATTGTTTCGCGCCGCGCAACGACCCGAGTTTTTTCCGACGGGCCTCTTGTTCGACCTTGAGCTTTTCCTTTTCCTGGTCCAAGGCCTTGCCCGGTCTTTCGTCCAAAGGCACCACCCAGGCGGGCGGGTCGCCCAGGGAAGCATCCGTTTCCTTTGCGTCCGCCCAAAAAACCGGGGCACCCTTCTCTTCCAGCGCCTTCAGGAGCGGCCCGGCGAAAAGGTTCTCGTTCTGGATCTTAGCCCCGACGGGAAATTGGAAAAGGGGCAGGAGCAGGCAGTCCCGGGCCCGGGTGGCGGCCACATAAAGGAGGCGCGTGTCCTCGGCCTTGCGCTGGTTCTCCTCTTCTTCTTGCACGGCATCGTAATTCATGGTCTTTAAACCCAGGTCCACCTTGCCCACCTTGAAGGCTCCCGCCAGGTGCTTGCGGTCCACCAAGCTCCCCGAATCCTTCGGGTCGGCGGCGATCCCGGACACGAACACCAAGGGGAACTCGAGCCCTTTGGCCTTGTGGATGGTCATGAGGGTGATACGGTCCGCGCCGAGGCCACCCGCCGAGGCGCTGGATTTGACGGTGCCGGTGTCATTCAAGGCACCGGTACGGTCTTCGGTGGAGTCGGGCCCTGGGGCCTCGCCCTCCATGGTGCCTTCCTCCTGCTGGGTGGTGAGCCATTTCACGAAGGCTCGGTAGGTGAAGTGTTGGGAAGTCTCCAGTTCGCGGGCCTGGTCGAGCACCTTCATCAGGTTCGCCACCCTCTGTTCCCCATGGGGCTGGCCGGCGGTGATGGCGAGAAGATCGGTGCTCTCATAGAGCTTGGCCAGGGTGTCCGAGACGCCCAAGGTCCGGGTGGCCTCCAGCCATTCCCGCAGGAACCTAAAGGCCTCTCCGACCTTTCCCTTCGTATGTTCCAAAAAGTGGAAGCTTCCGCCCCCGGCTCGGTGCAGGAACAGTTCCTCGTCACTGAAGCCGAAGAGAGGCCCCCGGAGCACCGCCACGCAGGCCGCTTCGTCGGCGGGCGAGGAAAGGCAGGTCAGAAGGGTCGAAAGGGCCACGATCTCGGGCCGGTTGTAGAAGCGTTTGCCGCCCACGATCTGATAGGCCAGGTCCCGCTTGCGTAGGGCCTCTTCCCAGAATTCCTCGTTGTCGTTGGAAAGGTCCCGGAAAAGGATGGCGATGTCGCCCTTACGCACCGGACGCTTCTCGTGGGTCTTGGGATCGGACACCGTGAACCCGCCACCCAGCACGTGCTCTCTCAGGAAGGTAGCCACCGCTTCCGCCTCAAGTTGCCGGAGCAGGGCCTTGCTGGGCTTTTCTTCCTTGGGAACCGGGATCTTCATGCCCCACAGGATGGGGAGCGTTCCTTCGGTCTTTCCCTTCTCCCGGCTGGCGTTCAAGGGGCTGTAACCGATGCCCGTACCTTCAAATTGGGACGTGAACCGGTCATTGACCCATTCCACCAGTCCCCCCACCGTGCGGAAGTTCTCGGTCAATATCTCGACCTTACCCCCATTGGCGACGATCCGTTCTTTCGTCGCCTCATAAATGGCCACATCCGCCCGGCGGAACCGGTAGATGCTCTGTTTAGGGTCGCCCACCAGGAACAACTTCCCCGGCTCCAACTGCACTTTCTTCCAATTCTTCTCGACCCTTTTGGGGGCCTCGCATAAGAAAAAAACGATCTCGACCTGCAAGGGGTCGGTGTCCTGGAACTCATCGACGAAAAGATAGTCGAGCCGGCCTTTGATCTCCTCCCGGGCTTCCGGGTGATCCCGGAGGAGGTCCCGGGTCTTCAGGAGCAGATCGTCAAAATCCAGGAACCCGCCCTGGGCCTTCTTCTCCTCCCATTCCTTGAGGTAATCCCCGATCCAATGGACCAGATTCAGAACTATTGCTTCTTTGAAGGGAGCAAAGGCTTTGGTGTGGTCATCCGCCAGCCTCACAAATCCGTCCCGAAGCGCCGCCAAGCGGTCCTTCCCCCAATTTCCCTGGGCACCTTTGTTCCCTACCTTGGGAACCTTGAGGTTCGCCAAGGCGAAGTCGATATCCTTGGCATCCCCCTCGATCGCCTCGCATTGGCTCCAAAAAGCTTCCAGAGCCTCATAAAGCGTGTCCTCGTGCTTGGCGCATTGAGCGGCTTCCCGCTTTGTCATGGCCACAAAGGCTGTCCATTGGTCCCGGAATGCTTTGACCGAAGGCAATGGCTTGGGCGGTTGGGGGCTCAGGAGGGTTCGGTTGCGTTTCAGGAACTGCTTCAGTTCATCCAAATGCTCAAAGGTGCCGCCCAAGCGCAGGAACTGGAACAGAGGTTCGACCGGCTTAGCTAGGTTCTTCTTGAGCCAATGGTCCCAGGCCTGGTTCTCGAAGGCCCCCGATTGCACCTCGTCCATAAGGGTGAACTGGGGGTCCACCCTGGCTTCCACCGGATACTCCCGCAAAAGCCCCGCGCAGAAGGAATGGATGGTGGAGATAGGCGCCCGTTCCATATCTTCGAGAGCCTTAAGAATAATAGTTTTTCTGGCCAAAACCGCTTCTTGGCTTTGGTCACCCTGAGCGAGCGAAGCGGGACGAACGGGCCCCAGGGCCTCCTCCAACTTGGAACGGAGCCGCTCCGCCAACTCGGCGGCGGCCTTTTCGGTGAAGGTGATGGCCGCAATGCGGCTTAAGGGTGCCTGCTTTTCGAGCAGGAGCGCAATGAGCCGGGATACCAGGAGCGTGGTCTTCCCTGTGCCCGCCCCCGCGTCCACCGCAAAGAGGGTGTCGTGGTCATGGATGACCGATTCTCGGACGGATTGGTCGGAGATCATTGATAAATTAATTCAATTTTAATAATCATTCATGTACCTAACATCGCCAAAAGCTTTTTTTCCTGGGGAATCCGGAATGTGAAGAACAACTATTCCCTTATTTAATAATTCTTCGTCTTCAAAATTGACCAATTGGGCCCAACTTTCCATTTTATCGCCTTTTATAAATCGACAGTTTTTATCAAAGTGTTTCACAAAGACTTCTTCTTCATAATCGTTGCAGAGCTTTTGGGCAGAATCTTTTTTTCCTTTGAAATCATAAACTAAAAATTCACTCCCATATCCAGTGGCATCATCGCCATGGCCATCCCCACATTGATAATTAGACGCCTTGCCGCCCAAAATATAATTTGGCTTTTTATTAAGAAAAGAAATAACTTTTTGACTTAACCCATTGCTAATTAGGCCATCAGATATAAATCCCAGATTTTCAATTTTTATTATTTCGGCTACTTTTATTTTTGTTTTTTTATTTTCCATGGTGGCATAAAAGTTAAACGGATATTTTACTTTTTGGACGTGGCTATAAAATTTCAGTTCGTCCTCATTCTCAAAAAAATAAGCCATGTGATTCGCTCGAAGAAATTTTAGCAATTGAGAACCGCTATACTTTTCAAACTTTTCTTCTCCTCCTAAATAACATTCGAATTGTTTTCCGTTTTTTAAATATACTTTTACTTTGAAAGTTTTTGATTTGATAAATTCCATATCAGCTTTGGAATAACCGGCGAATAAAAGGAAATTCAGAAAAAAAACGGGCAAAACTAAACTCGTCCAAACATCCCACCACTGTTTTTGAGGTGTCATTTCAGCTCTTTCAGCTCGAAATATCTCTCTACTTTCACATCATCTCGCTTCCTTTCTTCCCTTTTCTCCACTCCCGGTCCACAAAGTGTCCGGTAATCACACCGGTCACAGGCCTTGGCGGCGGCCGGGAACAGGCCCTGCTCCACCGCTTCGGCGGCCGTGGTCAGAAGCGCCTTCAGCGGCTCCTCAACGGTCTTCCAGTCGCTCGCGTTGAACCCGACCGACCCATAATCCCCCTTGGCGGTCAGGAACTCATAGACCGCCTCCTTCGGGGTCACCCCCGGGTAAAGGGTCCGGCAGGCCCAGAGGTAAAGGGGCATCTGGATCTTGGTGCCTTCCTTCACGCTGTCCTTCTTGAACCCTTCCTTGCTCCCTGATTTGTAGTCCACCACCCTCAAGGCTTTGCCGTCCGCCGACAGGTCCACCCGGTCCATGAAGCCTTCCAAGCGAAAGGTCTCCCCCGGGGTTTCGAAAGTGACCTCGGGCTGGCCCTCGCGGCCGAAGGCCTTCTCGAAATCCACCGGGGTCCATTCCTGGTCCGCCAGGACCTTCCTCAAGGTCCGTTGCAGGTCGCGCCGGAGGCTGAACTGGCTCCATTGCCAAAGGGCCTGGGAACCCGTGACCCCCTCTTTCTCGAAGCTTTTGAATGCCTTTTGGGTCTCCTCTTCCAGCGTCCGGGCGGCCTTTTCCCCGTCCCGGTCCTTGAGCCAGCCTTCCTGTTTGCCCCGGGAGAGGGTCTCTTCCAGGATCGAATGCATCAGGTTCCCCTTCTCGGCCGGGTCCAACTGGAAGACCCGCTCGGGTTCGGGATGCACCTTCAGGCCCAGCACATAGCGGTAGAAATAGCGCAGGGGACAGGCGGCGTAGGTCTCGAGCCGCGAGGCCGAGAGGGTCTTATCCTTCAGGGAATGGGTCTGGCGCAGGGCCTCGACGGCCTGTGGGTCCCCGAAGACGCCGTCATAGATCGTGAACTTGCGGCTTCCCTGGCGTTCCTTGAGAAGCCGGCGGGCCTCGTCAAAGAAGGGTTTCTGTCCCGCGTAGGCCTGGGCAGGCAGGGGGTTCCCTTCCCGGGCCTCCTGGAAACGGCTGAGCACCTCTTCCAGGTCGTCCACCCGCTCTTCGCCGCCGTCCCGGACCCAATCGGACACCGCGACCTTGCGCACATAGGGGGAATCCTCCCATTTCGCCTGCCGCCCGCCCGTGACGGCCCTCAAGGCTTCGTGAAGATAGCTGGAAGGAACGCGCGGCGCCCCACTGCCGGGGTGCAGGTGGGAGGCGGTGAGGATGACGCCTTGCCGGGCGCTCCGCACGGCAAGGAGGAAGAGCATCTTTTCTTCCAGCCTCCCCTCGGCCTTTTCCGGGATACGCGCCTGGCCCAAGTGGCGTTCGTTGAGGATGCGCCTCTCCTCATCCAACAAAAGCGGGTCGGGCCGGGGCACCCGGGGAAAACCCTGTTCCACCAGGCCGGGAAGGACCAGCACGTCGAAGGGCACACCCCGGGCCTGCATGAGCTCCGACACCTCGACCCCGCCCGCTTCCGGCGCCTTCCAGGGGATGCGCACTTCCTCCATGAGACCGGTGAGGAAATCCTTCAGCTCGTCGGGGGCGACCTTGAAGGAGCCTTGGGACAGGATCTCCACGCCGCGCCTCAAGGTCTTGAGCTCGTCCTTGGCGTCCGACTTTCGGAAGACCTTCTCGGCGAGCTCGAAAAGGACGCCGGTCTTGCCGGCCCAGTCCTTCGTCCTCTCGAAGGCCTTCTTCGCGTCGAAAAGGGTCTGGAGCACTTTCATCCGGAAAGCGACAAGGGAGGTCACTTCCCCGGACGCGGGTCCCTCTTCCTCGAAGGAGCCCTTGCCCGACCTGGGTTTCTCGGCTTCCTTCATGCGATCGATCCAGGAGGCCTCCCCTTCCACCACCCCCGCCTCTTTCGAGACCTGGTCCCAAAGATGGGGATTCCAATCCTCCTCCCCCACCCCGAACCCGTCGTGGGAAAGGTTGGGACTGGCGAGGAGGTCCATCAGGGTTTCTCGGGGGAATTCGGACTGGAAACATTCGAGCAGGAGCAGGAAGGCCTTGGCCTCGGGGGTTTCCATGAGATAGACCGACGGTTTCTTGGCCACCGCGACCCCCTGTCCTTCGAAGGCGGGGGCGATCATGCGGCGGTAGGTCTCCAACTGCCGCAGGAGCAGGCCGCATTGGGACAGGTGGGTCCTGCGCCTTTCGGCCTCCCCGGTGATGGCCCGCACCACCTCCCGCATCTCCCGGGGTTCGCCGGGGCAAAGGAGGATCTTTACGTCCGAATCCTCAAATTTCAAATGGCCGTCATTGCGAGGAGCCTCGGCCGAATAGGCCGATGATTGCGACGTGGCAATCTCAGTCTCAAATAAATGGTCCTGGAGCCGTCCCAAAGCCGTGGTCTTCCCGCTCTTGAAGCTTTCCGACTTTTGGACCTTCCCCAATCCCTTCGCCCATTCCACGAAGGGCTTGGCATAGTCGAAGGCCGGATGGTCCTCATAAGGGATGAACCAATGACCCTCTTTTCCGGTCTCCGGGTTCTTAGCGTCTTGGCGCCTTGGCGGTGAACAAAAATGCATCAGGACCTTCTGTTGCAGGGCCGAGGCGTCATAGAAGCCATAGGTCCAAATAGCGGCTTGAGGGGGCGCAAGGGTCAGCGCGTCCTCATAAAGGTCTTCCCGGTCCTTCCAATGATTCTTGGCTTTCCAGGCCCGGTTCTTGGTCAAAAGCCCGGCGAATTCCTCCAGCTTCTGCGACAGACGCTTGCGGTCCCGGGCCTTGCCGATGGCCTGGGCCGAGACCTTCAATGCTTGGGGATCGAACCCTCCCTGGCGCAGTTCCGAAAGGGTGGCCCGAAGGGTTTTCGGGAACCCGGGGGTCTTCTCCACCGCCGCGAAGGGGCCGCCGCCCTTGGGCCGGAGCTCCTTGGCGTTCTCGCGCAAGACCCAGGGCACAATGGACTCCGGCAGGAGCCGGAAGCCTTCCTGGATCCATTTTTCCTCGGTGAACTCGATGAGGTATTGGTGCAGGGTCAGGACCCGAAGGTTGACCACCGACCCGTTCTTGCGGGCCAGGTCCTCCCGCAGGTGGCGCACCAGGGCGCGGTTGGGGACGAGGAGGACCAGGGGGGAAAGGGGCTCAACGGACCGGAAGGACCGGACCCGGGAGGCGAGTTCCTCCTCCAGGAATGGCTGATAGGGACCCAAATAAAGGGAAATGGCCACGAAACGTCCTAAAGAAAAATTAACCGCCAAGGCGCCAAGACGCCAAACAAGACATTGGCAAAAAGGCTCTTAGGCTCGCGGCCGATTGGATTATGCGTTGAAATTCATTATATATATATTCTGTTTCCATCAAGACTTTGCCGTACTTGGCGCCTGGGCGCCTGGGCGGTGAAGATCGGGGTTTGAATGGCTCGGGAGATCCAGATCGCGAATGCCGCCGGGTTCTGCTTCGGCGTGAAGAAGGCCATCCAAAAGGCCGAGACCATGGACCGCGCCTTCATCTTCGGCTCCCTCATCCACAACCCCCAGGAAGTGGCCCGCCTGGCCTCCCTCAACAAGAAGATCGTGCATAAGCTCGAGGACGTGGAGGACAACAAGGTGGTCATCACCGCCCACGGCCTGGACATCAACGTGATCGGCCAGATGAAGGAAAAGAACCTGGAGATCGTGGACACCACCTGCCCGCTCGTCACCAAGATCTACAACGAGGGGCTCAAACTGCAGTCCCAGGGCCTGCGGGTGGTCATCGTGGGCGACCCCAAGCACGTGGAAGTGAAGGGCATCGCCAGCCGGATGAAGGATCCCCTGATCGTTTATCACGAGGAGGATATCCTGACCATCCCCGAGGGGTCCCGGGTGGGTGTGGTCTGCCAGAGCACCCTCTTGATGGAGAAATTCGACAAGTTCGTGGACCTGATGAAGGCCCGTTGCGCCGAGGTGGTCCCGGTCAACACCATCTGCAAGCCCACCAAGGACCGCCAGACGGCGGCCACCGCCCTCTCGAAGAACGTGCAGGTCATGATCGTGATCGGCGGGCGCAACTCCAGCAATACCCACAAACTGGCCGACACCTGCAAGATGAACCTGCCGAACGACACCCACCATATCGAGACCGCCCAGGAATTGGACCCCCAATGGTTCGAGGGGCGCAACAAGGTGGGCATCACCGCCGGCGCTTCGACCCCCGACTACCTCATCGAAGAGGTCATCGCCAGGATCCGCACTTACGACGAGCTGGTCCCCGCCTGAAGTGGTCCTTTCCTGATCCAGATCCTATGGATGCTCCCGACCCGGGTTAAAATAAGGTCATGGACTTCGACCGGCACATCCTGAAGAACCTGAAAAAGAAGGGTTCCAATTTCCGCAAGACCCACGCGGTGGAGTTCTACGTCTATTGCCCCACCAAGTCCTCGGCCAAGAGGGTGGCGGCCCGGGCCAAGAAAGCCGGATTCCATTGCGCCATCATGAGCGACCGCTCGGCCAAACGCTGGGTCTGCCTGCCCATTCGGGAGATGCTCCCCCGGTTGAAGGAGATCCAGAAGGCCAAGCGGCTCCTGAACCGCCTGGCCAAGCCCTTGGGAGGCCATTGCGACGGCTGGGGGACCCAGATCGAACGGTAGTCAGGGTCCCTTTTTTTGAAGGTGATAGAGGACCCCGTTGAAGTCGTCGGTCAGGAAGAACCCGCCCCGGCCGTCCTTCAGGATGTCGCAGGGCCTGCCGAAGACCTTGCCCCGGGGACCCTGGCCCCGGAAACCCGTGATGAAGTCCTCCCCCTTCTCGCCTTTCAACATCCTGACCACCCGGTAACCATGCCCCAGGGTCTTCTTCGAGGAGCCATGGAACGAGACCAGGTAATGCCCGGTCAGCGGCGCGCCATAGGAGGCGTCGAAATACTCAAGACCCAATGGGGCGGCGTGGGCCAGGTAGGTCCAATAGGGCGCGGGGGCCCGCTCACAAACGCCCGCCGGCCTGTCCTGCGGCGCGTATTTGGGGTCCGGCCGGTAGCCGTCAGGGGAGTTGTAGCAAAAGGGCCAGCCATAGTTCGCGCCGTCCTGGATCGAATAGACCGCCTCCAAGGGAAGGTCGTCCCCCAGCTTGTCGGCGCCCATGGCGGTGACGATCAACCGGCCCTCGGCCCATTTCATCCCCACCGCGTTCCGGATGCCGGAGGCATAGACCCGTTCATTGCTCCCGTCCGGGTCCATCTGGAGGATGCAGGCGCGGATCTCCCCCTTCTTCTCCGGGCAGGAATCGCAACTGCTCCCCACCGAAACGTAAAGTTTCCCGTCCTCCCCCAACAGAACGGTGCGAGTCAGGTGCCACCCACCGTATTTATAGTTCAGCCCGTAGGCGGGAAAGGACGCGAGGGTCTGGGGGGCACCGGAAGGCGCCAGGTCCCCCGGGCGGTAGGGATAACGGAGAAGATCGTCGGTCAAGGCCACGTAGATCCAAGATCCGCCTTGCGGGTCGGTGAAGAAAGCCACGCTATTGGGATTGCGCTGCTTGGAAAGGTAGGCCGTCCATTTCCCGAAGCGGCCCTGGGCCGGATCATAATCGTCCAGCACATAGACGTGCCCCAGCCGGGTATCGCCCTTGTTGTACATATCCCCCAGGAAAAGCCGGCCGTCGGGACTGAAGGCCATGAAGCGGGGGCGTTTCATGCCCGTGGCCGCCACGGTGATGTCCCAGCCTTGGGGCACGGAAAGGGTGATGGCCTTTCCTGAGGACAGTTCCAGGCGATGGGGCTCCAGGGTGAAGGCCCGGCCTTGGGCCATCATCATCCAAAAGGATAGGACCACAAGCCAGGTTCCCCTCATCGGCAAGGCTCCTTCCTAGGTGTTGATCTTTTCCTGCAGCAACGTGGCCAACTCACTGCAACAGCAATCGAAGGACATCTTTTGCCGTCCCGGTCCCGAATCCTCGGAGAACTTGAGTTTTGGGTTTTGGCCATGAACGGGGCACGTAAGGCCTGCGATCTTGGCCTCAATGGCCTTTACGGTCGCTTCCAGCACTTGCTTTTGGAGATCATCCTGGAAGCTTTCGTCCACGGTCACGGCACCAGCACGGTCTTGCCGAAGGCCCCGGGTTTCATGAGAAGTTCGTGGGCCTGGGCGGCGGCGCTCAGGGGAAGTTCCTTGCCGATGACAGGGCGTAATTTCTTGGTCTTGAGACCCTGCACCAGGTCCTTGTGGATCTTGACCCGTTCTTCGGGGGTCACGTTGAAGAGAGTCATGCCGTGGATGGACGCTTCGCGGCCCATGCTATCGCGCGGGTTCACCTCCACCGGGCCCCGGGAGCCGATCAC
Source organism: bacterium (assembly GCA_035549195.1). NCBI lineage: Bacteria > bacterium. The sequence goes on along the minus strand of DASZRK010000017.1, from coordinate 314,681 downwards.
CACCACCCGGCCGTATTTCGCGAGCAAGGTCAGGTCCTTCCCCAGGTTCAGGTGGGCCGCCATTTCCAGGACGATATCCACGCCCTGGCCCCGGGTAAAGGCCATGAGCTGTTTGAGGTAGTCCGGGTCCTTGTGGTCCAGGGCCAGGACCGCGCCTTGTTCCCGCACCAGGGCCAGGCCTTCGCCGCTACCCGCGGTGCCGATGACCTTCAAACCCGCCCGCACGGCCAATTGGACCGAAGCGGTCCCCACCCCGCCGGAGGCCCCATGGACCAGGAGGGTCTCCCCTTTTTTTGCTTTGGCTTTTCCGAAAAGGGCCCGGTGGGCCGTGCCATAGGGGACACCCATGGCGGCGCCCTGGGCACAGGTCACGAACGAGGGGAGCGGGTGCACATGATGGGCTTGGACCAGGCAGGCCTGGGCGTAGGTACCGGTCAAGGCGGCCTCCACATAGACACGGGAGTTCACCTTGATCCCCCGGACCCCCTGGCCCAGGGCCGCCACCACCCCCGCGCCATCGGCGCCGGGCGTATAAGGCAAAACGGGTTTTTGAGCGTAGGTCCCGGTACGGATATAAGCTTCCACCGGGTTCACGCCCGCGGCCTCCAGGCGCACCAGCACCTGGCCCGCTCCCGGCTTGAGATCGGGTACTTCCTCGAGCTTCAGGACCTCGGGGCCCCCGAATTCCCTGACTTGGATGGCTCGCATCGCTTTTCCCTTTCCCGGACCCCGGGGGGCGGAAAACAAAAAAAAAAGCCCGTTCCCGAAGGGGAACGGGCTCGGGTACGGCCTAGATCAGAAGTAGTCCAAGGGAAGGGTTTCCCGCGGGCTGGAGTGGGGAACGTACTTGGGCGTCTTGGAAGCCAATTTCTTGGCGTTGGCGACGTCCTCGCTGGCCACTTCCTTCTCGATCATGAAGTTCTGCTTGGGGTAGATGAGGTCCGGATCCTTGATGGAATCCCGGTTGGCCTTGAAGATCAAGGGCCATTGGAAATTGTCCCCGTAAATATCCGACTTCCCGGCGATGCCCCAGAGGGTATCGTGGTTGGCCACGGTGTAGTGGTCCGCGGACTTCTTTTGGGCCACGGCCTTTTCGGGGGCCTGCTTGGGCACTTCGGTGGATTCGATCCGTTTCGTATTGCCGCAACCGACGACCAGGGTCCCAGCGGTCAGAAGGACTGCCGCCATCCAAAGATTGAGTTTCATGGTCTTTCTCCCTTCAAGATCTCTTAATCTGATTGTGCATCCTCCTTTAGGACGTGACAAGGGGTGAAATGTGTTTTTCCCCTTAAAATTGGGCCGAAAAGGCCCAAGAACGAAAAGAAGTTGACAGGGACCGAAGGGATAGGAAAAACGGTTGACCCCGTCATTTGCGGCCTTTTTAGGGGGTTTTAGAGGCGTTGGGGGAAAACGTCGTTCCTTTTGGTGCCCGCTTTAGCCTTCTTCCGCAATGACACAGGTGTTAATTTTTATTCAAGAAAGATCCTCCACAACCGATCCACCGTTTGAAATTCGGTCCCATTCCCCATGAAACGGAGATGACATGACCGAATCCCAAGAAGTCCCTTTCCCGCAGGAACCCGCCGACCGCACCCCCGAGATGCTCCTGAGTTTCCTGGCCGAGGCCTGGCAATTCGCCCAACTCCAGAAAAAGAACCTGGGCGAGGGCTCGGATCCCGGCTTCATGATGCGGTCCTTCGACAAGCTTTTCGACCGCCTCTTGGACCGCGTCGAAAAAACCTCCCCCGAACTGGCCAATATCGCCCAATGGTTCCGCACCCCGGAGGGTCAATTGCTCGACACCGAGACCATCCAGGCCATGTTCCCCCTTCTGGAGGTGGCGGTGCGCAACCACTGGACCGCGGTGCTCTACGATCCTGCCACCGAGGGTTTGGTCAACGAGTGCCTGGCCTATTGGGACTCGAAGGGCCGCAAGGACCTGGTGGAAGGCACCGTGCGGTGCCTCGCCCAGGGCCTTCAGGGCAGCCGCCTGGAAAAGCACCTGGCCCTGACCCACCTGATGGATGCCCGTCCCTGGTTCAAGAACCCGGATCTTTCCCGGGAAGTGCTGGGATCCTTGACCCGTCTCCTGGGCGAGGAGAAGGTTCCCGGCCATTACCAATCGGCCCTTCTTTTGGCGTGGGACCTTTTGGAGCCCGCGCTCGCCGCCTCCCATGACCGGGAGGTCCTGGCGCTGCTGACCACCCTGCACTTCCACGCCGAAGAGGACATCGCCGATTTCCCTGAACGCGCCGGCATCGCCCGTCAATGGATCTATGGCCGCTCCACCCCCGACATGGTCCGCCGTTTCGCGCGCCTGGCCCATGAGGGCGGGCAATTGGCTATCCTTCCCCAATTGGCCGAGATGGCCGCCCCGCTCTTGATGCAGGATTATTTCAAGAACGGCGGGAAGGACCGCGAAGTGATCCTGTCCATGCTGGCCGAGATGAAGGAGGCCACCCGGTCGGTGCTGGCCACCTGGTTGGCCGATTCCCAGCAGGAGGAGAACCTGAAGGCCCTCATTCCCATCCTCAAGGTCAGCGGTTGGGACGCGCCGCTCGCCCTGCAGGTGGCCGCCTGGACCGCCAAGGCCAAGCGGGAACTGAAGCTGAACCTATTGGGCGTCATCGAGGAGATGGCGGACCCGGCGGGGGGACCGGCCCTGCGGTTGGCGGTGCTGGACGATTCGGAGGAGATCGCCGCGCGGGCGGCGGACGTGATGGGCCGCATCGGATTCTCGGCGGGGCTGCCCCTGCTCCTTAAGTCGGCCAAGATCCGGGAATCCCGGGGCCCGGGTCATGAGGAATTCCTCATGGCGGTCTGTCGGGCGGCGGGCGAACTGAAAGGCGAGGGCGCCTTGGAATTCCTCGAGGAGATCGCGCGCAAGAAATCGCTCCTGCGCGGCAAGAACTACCCCCTGCCCATGCGCCTGGAGGCCATCAAGGCCCTGGCCAAGCTGGACCGGCCCGAGGTTTGGACCTTCCTGGAATCCATGATGGAGGAGAAGAACCAACCCCTGCAGGAGACCTTGGACGGCATCATCCACGAAAGGATCCAGGCGATGTAAGCGGGTCCCGGATCTCGTTCCGGCGGAGGGACTGCCCATCTTCCGCCGGGGGAAATCCCCTCCCTCGCGACAGCGGGGGAGGGTTTTTTATTTCCGCCCCCGGGTTTTTAAGGGGGCTTGGCCCCCTTAAGGTTTGTCCAGGGGTCCATAGGGGGAACTTCCCCTATGAGCGGCAGCGGAACCGGTCGTTTTATTTTCGGGACCGGGGGTCCAAGGGGCTCTGCCCCTTAAAGGTTTGTGAGGGGGTCCATAGGGGGAACTTCCCCTATGAGCGGCAGCGGGGGAGGGTTTTTTATTTTCCGGGACGTTCTAGAAGAGCTGAAGCTGATCCTGGGAGACCACGGCCTTCCCCTTCTTCTTGGGAAGAAGGGCAGGGGCGGCGGCCAAGGCCGGCACGGGTGTTTCGGCCGGTAGGGCCGGAATGACGGGCGCGGCCGGCAGGGCTTGCTCCTCGGGCGGGGCGCCCGGGGCTCCCTCTTCCTTTTTCTTCTTCCGGTTGGCCACGGCCTGTTGGCCGTCGGGGCAAAGGCTTAGGAACTCGCACCAACCGCAGAGGGCGCTGGTCTTGGTCGGAAAACTACGGGCGCTTTCGATGGTCTTGATCTTGCCGATATAGCGTTCCTGGAGCTTGGCGATGGCTTCGGGGCCCCGTTCGTCCACCACCTGGTCCTTCTCGAAGGCCACGAAATGCCAGACCTGGCGGAACTTGGCCTTGGGCCCGAACTTGGGATTCTGGAGGAGTCCGGCCTGGTAGAGGGCCAATTGGTCCTCGAACTTCACGTCCTCCGCCGACATCTTGCGGGAACTGGTCTTGTAGTCGTGGATGACGTAGGTCCCATCCGGTTCCCGGGCCACGCGGTCGATGTAACCCTGCATCTTGTACTGGCCCTTGGGGTCCAGGTTGAAGATGACCTTCATTTCGATGCCCTCGGTCACGTCCTGGTCGAAGGGCTGGTAGTTATGGTAGTAGTTCTCGACGAAAAGCTGGCCCTTCTGGAAATAGTCCTCGATCGACTGGCCCTCGTTCACGATGCGCAAAGGAGCGTCAAAACCCTTCCGTTTTTGGGTGTCCTGGGCCTCGACCAAGTGGTTCTGCCAGTGCTTCTGGAAGAAATTAAGCAGTTCGTTGACCGTCGGCACCCGTTCCGGGATGAGGCCATAGAGATGCTCCATGGTCTCGTGGAAACGGCTGCCCAGGAAGAGCTCGATGCCCTCCGGGACCGGGGAAGGGGTCCGTTTGATGTAGCGGTGTTCGAATTGCGAGGGACAGGTGAAGAAGGTGTTGATGCGGGAATAAGAATAAAGGGTCACGGGTCGATTATATCGGGCATGATTTGGAAAGTCGAACCAAGGCACCCCTCCTTTTTTCCCCCGCCCTCTGTTAGAGTTGCCCAACCCCGCACCAAGGAAATCCCATGACCCTTCTCGATCCCAAGACCCTGCCGCACGAATTCCCGCGCGCCTATGTCCCTTCGGGCGCGGACCTGGGCGACTGGAAGCAGGTGGAGCCCCTCTTCGATGAACTGCGGGACCGGTCCCTGGGCTCGGTGGAGGATCTGAAGCGCTGGCTCAAGGACTGGGGCGAGTTCCAGGACTGCCTGGGCGAGGCCGGATCCATCCGTTACGTGCGCATGACCTGCGCCACCGACGACCCGGCTTGCGAGAAGGCCTACCTGGAATTCCTGGAGAGGGTGGAGGAGCCCGCCAAACCCCGGGGTTTCGAGCTCCTGCGCAAGTACAAGGAATGCCCTTACCGCGCCGAGCTTCCCCGCGACGATTTCTTCCTTTTCGACCGTTCGGTGGAGAACGAGTTCCAGCTTTACCGGGAAGAGAACATCCCCTTGGAGACCGAACTGGGAAAACTTTCCCAGCAATACCAAAAACTGACCGGTTCGCTGATGGTGCATTACGACGGCCGTGAACAGACCCTCCAACAAATGGGCCGCTACCTGGAATCCACCGACCGAAAGGTCCGGGAGGAGGCCTGGAGCCTGACGGCCGAGCGCCGGCTGCAGGAAAAGGACGCTTTTGAGGACCTTTTCGACGCCATGCTCAAGCTCCGGGTCCAAGTGGGCAAGAACGCCGGGTTCGAGAATTACCGGGATTACGTCTTCCGCCGGAAGGAACGCTTCGACTATTCCCCCAAGGATTGCCAGGCCTTCCATGAAAGCGCCGAAAAGGCCATCCGGCCCCTGGTCCTCAAGATCCAGGAGAAGCGCGCGAAAAAACTGGGGCTCTCCGTCCTGAAACCCTGGGACCTGTCGGTGGACCCCAACGGGAAGAACCCCCTCAAGCCTTTCGAGGGAACGGACCGCCTGGTGGAGGGTTGCGGAAGGATCTTGGAGAAGGTGGACCCCGAATTCGGCAGGAATTTCCGGCAAATGCGGGACCTGGGGTTGCTCGACCTGGACTCCCGCAAGGGCAAGGCCCCCGGCGGCTATAACACCACGCTGGAAGAGACGCGCCTCCCCTTCATCTTCATGAACGCGGTGGGGTTGGACCACGATGTGCGGACCTTGCTTCACGAGAGCGGCCACGCCATGCATGGGGTCGCTTCCCGGGGCCTTCCCTTTTCCTTTTACCGGCACGCCCCCATGGAATTCTGCGAGGTGGCGTCCATGAGCATGGAGCTGATGGGCAATCCTTATTTGAGCGAGTTCTATCCCGATGCCAGGGAAGCGGCCCGTTCCTGCATCACCCACCTGGAGAACGTCATCGGCCTGCTACCCTGGATCGCCACGGTGGACGCCTTCCAACACTGGATCTATGCGAACCCCGGCCATGGCCGCCAAGAGAGGACCGACGCCTGGGTATCGTTGCGCAAGCGCTTGGGCGGGGCCGAGGATTGGACCGGATTGGAGGAAGTGCGGGCCTCCCTCTGGCACCGCCAGCTCCATATCTTCGAGCTTCCCTTCTATTACATCGAATACGGCATCGCCCAATTGGGGGCGCTCCAGGTCTGGAAGAACTATCGGAAGGATCCCAAGGAAGGCGTCCGGCTCTATAAACAGGGTCTTTCGGTGGGAGGCAGCCGGACCCTGCCGGAGATCTTCAAAACCGCCGGTATCCGCTTCGACTTCAGCCTGGCGATCATCGAACCGCTGATGGAAGAGGTCGGGAAGGAACTGGACCGTCTGGAGAAGCTGGCCTAGCCCGCGGTCCGCAAGTTCAATCGAATCTCCAGGTGACCTGGAAGGCACCGGGGGCCAGGCCCAGTTGGAGGTCCTTCGGCCGATGGACCACCGCTTGGCCGATGAGGATGCCCAGCGTCGCCCCGCCGATCACATCCGATAGGTAGTGGTGGTATCCCTCCACCCGGGCGAGGGCCGTGACCGTCGCCAAGGCGTAGGCGGGCACTCCCAGTTCCCATCCCCCATATTGCGCCACGACGGGCGCGAAGCAGAAGGCCGTGATGGAATGCCCCGAGGGAAAGGAAAAGGCGTTCGAACCGTCCGGCCTTTCCCGGCCCACGGGATATTTCAGGACGGTCACCACCACGGTCGCCATCAAGAGGGATTCGCCGGCGTCCCGCCCGAACTCCTGGAGCCGGGGATCGTCCGTCAAGGCTCCCAGGCCCCATCCCCCGACCGCCGTCCCACCCTCCACCCAGCCTTCCCCATAAAAATTCCCGAAGTCGAAAAGGCCCGGCGTGTCCCAGTCCCTCAGATCTTGGGCAATGGCGTTCTGTGGGTCGAAGAAGACCCAGTCGCCGGCGGTCAGGACAGCTCCCACGCCCAGGACCGGGATGTTCTCCGGCGCCAGGAGGTTGGGAAGGTCGTCGAGACACTTGGCCGGGAAATGGGCCAGGCTGGTGTCCGGATCGGGGGAACGGAAAGGCTCCGCGCCGAGCGCCAGGGGAAATAGAAGGAAAAAAGCGGCCAGCAGGAAATAAGGGAGGCGGATCTTCAGCAAACCTGTTCTTTGTTCGAGGACGGACCCTTGAATTTCTGGTAGGCCCAGACCCCCGCCACGATACCGGCCACGGTGAAGAAGGCCACGACCTTGCCCTCGCCGACCTGCGCCAGGGCGGTGCCCGGGCAGACCCCGGACAGGGCCCAACCGGCGCCGAAAACGAAGGAGCCCAGGATGCGGTCCGGGTTCCAGGTCTGCGATTCCCAGTCCAGGGGTTTCCCGGTCCAGGTGGGTTTTTTCGAGCGCTGGAGCAGGAAGAGCCCCAAGGCGATCACGGCCACCGCCATCCCCAGGACGCCGTAGAGCCGGAGGGCCTCCAGGTGCCAATACCAGCCCGAGGGCGTGCGGTCCACATGGAGATTGGTGGGACGGAACATATCGATGATGGTGTCGTAGTCGGTGGCGCTGGCCTTGGAGAGCATATAGCCAAAGAGGCCTCCGAAAAGGAGGAAGACCCATTTGGACCGGCTGTCGGGACCGGCGGCCTTCTTCGTGGCCTTTGGTTTGGAGGTCGTCTTTTTAAGGGCCATCAGAGGATCCTTAAGTAGGTGAACAGGAGGTTCGTGACCACGATGCCGGAAGCCAGGAAGCCCAGGGTGACCACGATGGACATCTTGTTGCCCTGGGGGATGCCCATGAGGCTATGGCCGCTCACGCAGCCGCCGGCCCATCGGGCGCCGAAGCCCACCAGGAAGCCGCTCACCAGCAGCCAGACGATCTTCAGGGGAAGGATGCCGAAGGTGACCGCGTCCAGGCGGCCATAGGTGAGGGTCCAGCCCCAATGGCCGATATTGGCCAAGAAAGCCCCTAGGGGAATGCCCAGGATGAACCAGAACTTCCAGTCGCCGGACTGGGGCTTGTCCAAGCCGGCCTTGGAAAGTCCGGCCGCGTAGCCGCCGGTCACGCCCAACCGGGCGCCGGTGAACCAAGCCAACCCCAAAGCCGCAAAACCGATCCCCGCCCCGGCGGCCCACCAAGGCCAAGGTTCGGAGACCAAAAGGGCCCAAAGATGGGTCAGGAACGCATGGAAATTGAACGGTGGGCCCGGTGGGTTCAAAGCTTGCCTCCTGGTCTTGGAACGGTTTTTATTCTACCCGCTTTTGCGGCTTTTGGAACGCCGGAAGCTAAAAGTTGAAGTTCCCGAACTTGTTCCCGGTCACCCGCTCGAAGGCCTCGACGTATTTCTCCCGGGTCTTTTGGACGATCTCGGCGGGCAATTCGGGTCCCGGCGGGGTCTTGTTCCAATCCTTCAAGGTCTCCAAATAATCCCTCACGAACTGCTTGTCGAAGCTCTTCTGGGACACCCCTTCCTTGTAATCGGCCTTGGGCCAAAAGCGGGAGGAGTCCGGGGTCATGACCTCGTCGATGAGGATGAGGTGGCCGTTCAGGAGGCCGAACTCGAACTTGGTATCGGCGATCAGGATCCCCTTGGCGTCCGCCAGGTCCCGGCCCCGGCGGTAGATCTCCAGGCTCACTTCCTTCACCTTCTCGGCCAGCCCGTCATCGTTCAGGATCTTCCTCATCTCGTCGAAGGAAATGTTCACGTCGTGGCCCTGTTCGGCCTTGGTGGAGGGGGTGAAGATGGGCTCCGAGATCCGGGAGGACTCGACGAGGCCCTTGGGCAACTCAATGCCGCAGACCTTGCCGGTCTTCTGGTATTCCTTGAGGCCCGACCCGGTCAGGTAGCCGCGCACGATGCACTCGGCCGGCAGGGGCTTGGCCTTCTTCACGATCATGGAACGGCCTTCCAACTGGTCCTTGGCCTTCTGGAAGGCCTCGGGCAGGGTGGAGATGTCCATGGAGATGATATGGTTGGGAACGACCCCCTCCATTTTCTTGAACCAATAGGCGGAGATCTGGTTCAGGACCACGCCCTTGTCGGGGATGCCGTTCGGCAGGATGACGTCGAAGGCCGAGATGCGGTCCGTCACCACGATGAGCAGCTTATCGCCCAGGTCGTAGATGTCCCGAACCTTGCCCCGTTTGGGAGCGAGCACGCCCGGGATATTGGTCTGAAGGACGACGTTCGAAGCCATGGTCTCTCCTAATTTCAGTTCTGGTCTTTCTTCAACCATTGAACGTATTTCGCGACCCCTTCTTCCACCGCCAGGAACGGGTCCTGGTAACCGGCGGTCCTCATCTTGCTCATATCCGCCTGCGTAAAATACTGGTAACCCGCCCGGAACTTCTCGGGGGTATCCACCCATTCGATCCTTTGCTCCAACCCCAGGGCCTGGAACAGGGCCTTGGAGACGTCGAGGAAAGTACGGGCTTGGCCCGTGCCGCAGTTGTAGATGCCCGAAGCCGGGGCCTTTTCCAGGCAGAAAAGACAGAGCTTCACGATGTCGTCGACGAAGATGAAATCCCGCTTCTGCTCCCCGTCGCGGATGCCTTCCTTGTGGGACCGGAAAAGGGTCTGCTTCCCGGTCTTCCGGATCTCGTGGTAGCCGTGGAAGATGGGCGAGGCCATGCGGCCCTTATGGTTCTCATCCATGCCATAGACATTGAAGAACTTGAGCCCGTACCAACGGGGCGGAGCCGCCTTTTGTTCCAAGGCCCAAAGGTCGAACTCATGCTTGCTCTTACCATAAACATTCAGGGGTTGGTAGCGGGGAATGTCCGGGTGGGCGTCGGAGTAACCCTCGTCGCCCTTGCCATAGGTCGCGCCGGAGGAGGCATAGACCAGCGGAACCCCATTCTTCGCGCACCATTCCCAGACGGCCTTGGTGTAGTCCGTGTTCATCCGCCACATATAGGCCTGGTCATGGTTGCCGGTGTCGGTGCAGGCGCCCAAGTGCAGGATGGCGGTCACGCCTTTGAGATGGGGGAGTTCGGCCAGGAACTTCTCGCGATCCAGGAAGGGCAGGTTTTCCAGGCCCTTCGCGCAGGAACGGGCGCGGTGGTCGGCCTTATCGACGAGGATCAGGTCCTTCTGGCCCTTGTCCAGGAGGGCCCGCACGACCCGGGCTCCGATGAAACCGTAGGCTCCGGTAATGATGAGGCTCATGGTCTTCCTTCGGAGGGGGTGAAGCGGAAAAGCGCATTATAGGCCAAGCTTTTTTGAAGTTTGAATTCTTGTTTCGTGATTTAGGCTGGAACCAGGTCTTTTTTAAAGGCCGGCGACCGGATGGGGCTCCCGGTCCAAGGCATAGGGGCTGAGGTCCAGGTCGGTCCTTTCGCCCGAAAGGGCCTGGGCCATGAGGCGCCCGGTCACCGCCGAGAAAAGGAGTCCATGGGTGAAATGACCCGTGGCGGCCCAGAGATTATCGAAGCCCGGCACCCGTCCCAGGTAGGGCCAGCCATCGAGGGACCCGGGCCGCAGGCCCGCCCATGTATCCTCGATCCATTGTTGGGAGAGGCCCGGCACCAGCTTGTGGGCCCCGGTCTTGAGCTTGGTGAGGCCCTCCGGCGTGGTGGTCTTTTCGAAGCCGGCGTCCTCCAGCGTGCTTCCCACATAGATATGGCCGTCGGCCCGGGGCACCATATAAGTGAATCCCTTCTCCACCCCCGTGAAGAGGATGTGCTTCAGGGTGCCCGGCTGGGCCCGGTACATGACCACCTGTCCCCGAAAAGGTTTTTGGACCAGGTCCTTCCCGGCCTCCCGGAGCAAGCCCCCCGACCAGGCGCCCGCCGCCAAGACGATGCTGTCCCCTTCCAGGATCCCTTGGGACGTTTTGACCCCCGTCACTTTCCGGCCTTGGGTCAGGAACCGCTCCACGGGTTCCACTTCCCGCAGGATGGCGCCCCCTTTTTGCAGGCTTTGGACGAGGGCCCGGGTGAGGCGGGGCGGCCGGACCTGGCTGGTCTTCGCGAAAAAAAGAATGGACCGGGCTTCCGCGGAAAGGGCGGGTTCACGCTTGCGGACCTCAGCCGGGGACCATCGTTCCCCCTGCAGGTGGAAAGCGCGGAGGTTGTTCTCCATTTTTTGGAGGGCGGCCTCCTCGGCGTCGTTGAAGGCCACGTCCAGGCTCCCGGAGTGGATCAATTCGGGATCGGTGCCGCTCTCCTTCTTGAGCCGGGCCGTCCATTCGGGGAAAAGATCGTAGGACGAGCGGCAAAGCGAGAAGAATTCGCCGCCCACCCGCGCGGCGCTGCGCAGGTCGAGGAACCCGGCGCCGGCCCAGGAGGCTTCCCGGGCGAAGGGACCCCGGTCCAGGAGGACCACCGAATGTCCCTTGAGACGGCAATGGTCGGCGATGGAAAGACCGATGACCCCGCCGCCCACGATGACGATGCGTTGCTTGGACAAAGCGCCCCCCGCTTGGGTCTGTGAAAGAGGAGCATTATAACGGGAGGGGGTCCTGAAAATGGTGGGGGGCGTCAAGGTGGGGAAAATAAAAAAGCCCCCTCCGGTGACCCGGAAGGGGCTTGGAAGCCGACTAGGTTTACTTTTTTTCCTTGTCCAGCGCCGGGGCGTCCTCGGCGGGCGGAGCGGTGATGTCGGTGGCCGGAGGAGCGGCGGGAGCCTCGCCCATGGGAGCGGCGGCCGCGGCGGGAGCGCCCGGCATGGGGGCGTAGATCGCCGGACGGGCGGCCCTCATTTGCCAAACGCCCGTGCGGTTCACGACCACGCCAAAAACGTGAAGCTTCACGTCGGGAGCCGGATTGCCCGCGGGGTCCTTCAAGCCCGAGACGGTCCCATCGCAATCGACCAGGTACATATTGCCCATGATGCGGACGAACTTGAAATTATCGAAGACGTGGGTCGTGCCGTTGGCGATGGTCTTATTCTCTGCCTCGAAGAGCTTCTCGATCTCCCCGCGGCCGTTGGCGGCCACACCAAAGGGATTGATCAAGGTCGCATCGGTGGTGAAACAGGCGGCGCGGGCCTTGGCATCTCCGTCGGCCCAGGCCTTGGAGAATTTCTCGAAGGTGGCCTTGATACCGGCCTCTTCGCTGCCGGCGCTCGACTTCTTCATGACCTTCTGGGCCACGGGAGCGGCAGCGGCAGGGGCGGCGTCATCGGCGGCGAACAAAGGCGAAACGGCGAACAGGACGGCCAAAGCGAACCATTTCTTCATGTCGAACTCCTTAAGGGTTTTTCCGGTCCTTCGTCCGTTGAAATGAGTGGAAGGCCCGGGATGGCCAAGGCCCCTGCAGCGGGGCCCCGGAAAAGCGGCCCATTATCCCCGCCCCATCCAGGGCCGTCAATTGAACCGGGAAGGCCGGGAAGAAGAGGGAAAGGTTTATACTGCCCCTAATTCCTTGGAGGGCCCCATGCGCAAACTGTTAACGTTTTATTTACTCCTGGGCTGTCTTTTCATCCCCGATCCGGTGCCGGCGGCCTCTTTTTTCACCGTCAACTGGGAAAAGGGCAAGGCCTGGTTCGTCACCCCCTCGGGCAAGCCTTTCCTCTCCATGGGCGTCAACGCCATCGGGGACCAATCCTACCGGGCCCCCAACGACGACTATTACAACCCGGTCCCCAACCAGTACCACGGGGACAAGAAAGCCTGGGTCCGGTCCGTCTTCACCCGGCTCAAGGAATGGGGATTCAACTCGGTGGGTTGCTGGTCCGACGAGGCCGTCCTGAAGCAAAAGTTCCCCTATACCTTCATGCTCTATATCGGCCGTGGAAAGATCTGGGACGACGTGCTGCTCTCGGTCTTCACCCCCGATTTCGAGCGGACCGCCCGGGCCAACGCCCAAAAGGCCCTTCCTTATAAGGAGGATCCCTACCTGATCGGTTATTTCCTGGATAACGAGATGCCCTGGTGGGGGGATTTCGGCTGGAAGGCCGAGGGACAAAGGTCCCTCTTGGAAAAATACGCCCTTTCAGGGATCGACAACGAGAACAAGCAGGCCCTCAAAAAGTTCTTTGAGGACCGTTATCACCAAAATATCGACGCCTTCGATGATGCCTGGGGACTTAAGCTCAAGTCCTTCGATGGATTGGAAGGGCCCGTGACCCTGTCGGTGAGGACCCGCGCTCAAAAGACCGAGGCCGACGCCTGGGCGGGGGTCGTGGCCGACCGTTATTTCGCCGTGACGACCCAGGCCCTGCGGGAAGTGGACCCACACCATCTGGTCCTGGGCGTCCGCTTCGCCGGCGAAAATCCCTGGGAGGTGGTGGAGGCCTGCGGCCGTTACTGCGATGTGGTCTCGGTGAACGTCTATTCCAAATCGGGGGACGTTCCACAACAGCTTTTGGACAACTTCCACGCCATGACCAAGAAGCCCCTGCTCCTCACCGAGTATTCCTACAGCGCCATGGAAAACCAGAGCGGGGACCCCAATACCCATGGCGCCGACGTATCCGTCCCCACCCAAAAGGACCGGGTGGAGCATCTGGAGCGCTTCGCCAAAGGCGTCCTGGAGCTTCCTTATATGGTGGGAATGCACTGGTTCGAGTGGTCCGACGAGTCTCCGCAAGGGCGCTTCGACGGCGAGGACCAGGACTATGGCCTGGTCGATATCCACGACAAACCCTACGACCTGCTGACCCGGGCCCACGCGAAGCTCAACCAACGGGCGACCGCCATCCACAAAGGGTCGAAGGTGCCCCTTCCCACCGCCTTCGTGGAACCCAAGGGACCCGAATACCGAAAGGCCGACCCGAACGCGAAAGTTCCCGATGTCCGGGATTACCTGAGGATCGACACCACCGCCCACGTGGACACCTGGGGCGACAACGCGACCGGCGGGAAGGCCGTCGCCAACACCACCTCCGGGACCATCGAGCTGGAATATTCGACCGGCACGGGTTGGGGTTGCGGGGCCTCCATCCCCAGCAACATCGAACCCCTGGTGGCTTGGGGCACGGTGGACCTTCGAGGCTACCACCATTTCACCTTCCAGGCCTTCGTCCCCAAGGACGTGCACTTCTCGGTCTTTATGAGCGAATCGGGCTGCGCGGCGCCCGGACAGGCCCAGTATGACGGGAAGAGCGGGGCCGATGGCGAGTCCTACTCCTTCCCCGCCTTCACGGGTACGGGCAAGTGGGCGGACTACGGGGTGGACCTGTCCGAATTGGAATTGCGGAATTCCTGGGGCAACCAGAAGGGAAACCAGGTCCTGGACCTGCAGGCCCTTTCGGACGTGCAGTTCTATCTTCCCGGGAACCAGGGCACGGGCAAGATGCTCATCAAGGACCTGAAATTCCGGGTGAAATAGGAGGAGCTATGAAAACAAAACGGTCGCCCTTAAAACCCATCGGCCTGGCCCTCCAGGGCCGGATCCTGGTGGACCCAAAGTGGGCGAAAGGGCTCACGGGCCTGGAGGGCTTTTCCCATATCCTCGCCCTCTTCTGGATGGATCGGGCCCACAAGCCCGACCTGCTCATCAAACCCAAGAGCCGTCTGAAGTTCCCTTCCATCGGGTTCCTCGCCACCCGCACCGCCCATCGACCGAATCCCCTGGGCCTCACCGTCCTGAAGCTGGTCAAGCATCAGGGGAACGTCCTATTCGTCGAAGGGCTCGATGTCTGGGACGGAACGCCGGTGCTGGACCTGAAACCCTACACGAAGAGGGATTCGGTGAAGGGGTTCAAGATCCCCCATTGGGTCAGGAAATTGGACAAGCTGGAAACCGACCCGCTTCGGAGATACGGGTCCTGATGAGGATCACCAAAACCCTCTACGTCCATAAGGTCAAGGACTGGCGGTCCTGGCTGAAGAAGCACCACGGGACCGCCCGGGAGATCTGGCTCATCTATTACAAGAAGCACAGCGCGAAACCCCGCATCTCCTACAACGACGCGGTG